>RFVE01000227.1 GCA_009922585.1 Planctomycetia bacterium | reverse complement strand
CCAGACCAACAACCAGACCAACAACCAGACCAACAACCAGACCAACAACCAGAACAACAACCAGAACAACAACCAGAACAACAACCAAGTGACCGGCCCTGGCGGCGACGTTGACTTCTCCACCGTGCTCGGTGGTGCCGGCCAACTTGGTATCACCACTGGTGATCTGCCCTCGACGATCACGGGTGAAGGGCCAGGGTCACTCTTTCAGACAGCCCAGTGGGATACCTACACATCCAATAACATGGTGGGTCCAGAGTTCGGCCTGATGTTTGAGGGTAGTCAGGGCCGCTGGGACTGGTATGCCGGTGGTTCGTTCACAGCGGGCTTCAACTGGCAGAACAACATCTATAAGGGAGCTAATCTGCCTGTGAGCACGGGGGCCGACTACCTCCGTACCAATTTTGCGGGTGGCGGTGTAACCACCATCGGCTTTTCCGCACCAGGCGACGGAACGTCTTCGCTTGAAACAGTGACAGTGCCAACGAGCCCACTCATCACACAGATCTTTGCAACTGGTCAGTCTGGCACAACCAATTCTGCGGAGCACCGGTTCACGTTTTCGCCCATCGGTGAATGGCGATTTGGAGGCCGGCTTCGAATCAGTCAGGCGATCAGCCTAAATTTTGGCTATACCGGAATGTGGCTTTCGCAGATTGCCCGTGCCTCGACCAACACGACATTCCAAACAGTTGTGAGGAGGACCGCTCGCGCAACCTCAAATGAAACAGCGACACTTAATGGTGGACAGGTGGTAGACCAAGGTCAAACCGCCCTGATAAATGCGCAGAATGTTCTCGTAAGCTTTGTTCCCAATGGCGCGCAGCTTTCCGACGCACAAGCGAACGCTGGTTTTCGGTTGGTGCCGCCAACCACAACAGTCGGCGGAGTTACGCCGGGTGGAAATAACAATATCCGGAATCCGGAGCAGTACGTGACATTCACCGATTCTGTTTACACGCAACAGGTTGGTAGCCAAGGCGGTGGCAACGAATATGTCTTCACCAACGGCATCGACTTTGGCTTAGAGATCAAATACTGATCAGAAAGCCGCACAAGGTGGCTTCGTTGGAGCGACTCAGCCGCCGAAGCCGGCACCGATCCAGTCGGCAGTCGCCCCGCGGATGTTGGTCTTGGCCAGTCGGGCCAGCAGGGGTTGCCAGAGGGCAATGTCGGCGGCGGCTGTGACGCCCTCCGGCAGATCGACTGGCAGGCCCCTACCGTCCACCTGGACAAAGCCGAACAGGCCGTCCATCCAGGGCAGATCATCGACCGCCAGTGGCATGCCGACGACGCCAACCACAATGTGGCACTGCCGCACCTGCAGCACCGCGCCACGAATCTCGACCAGTGCTCCGACGGGTACGCTGCGGCGGCACTCCAGCCCCAGCACCCGTCGCAGCATGAGGTTGGCCCGCTGGCCCACCGCCCGCGTGCCAGCTGCATAGGCAGCCTCAAGGGCATATTTCAGTAGGCTGCCGGCGTAGAGCGTGCCGTAGTGGTTGGCATCAGCCGGCAGCACCAAGCGGTGGGTCGTCGTTTCGATCGGCTCGGACATGGAGCCGTTATACCGGCGGCGGCGGGTTTTGCCACTCGCTTGCCTAAGCCACCGAAACCGGCAGATTCCGCTCCCGCAGATGGGCGGCGTAGACCGGATCGATCTTCGTAAGCTCTTCCCTCAGGGCGGTCACGGTCTGCCGGATCTGCTCAGTAGTGTGCTTGGACGTGATGAAGAACCGCAGCCTGGCCGCCTGCTCCTCCACTGCCGGATAGAGAATTGGCTGCACATTAATGCCCCGTTCAAACAGTGCCCGAGAAAGCTTGAGACTGTTGATCGAGTTGCCCAGGATCACCGGGACCACCCCCGAGCCACCAGAGTTGCCGGTGTTGAGCCCGGCCTCCTCGGCCAGTTGCAGGAACAGCTTGGCGTTTGCCTGGAGGGCAGCCACCCGCTGGGGTTCTTGCTTGAGCAGCCGGAGGGCGCCCAAGGCGGCACCGGCGGCCGGCGGGGGCAGGCCGATCGAATAGACAAAGCCTGGGACAGTGTATTTCAGCCAGCGGATCAGGGCGGATGAGCCGGCAATTAGGCCGCCGCAGCTGCCAAAGGCCTTGGAGAGGGTCGCCATCCAAATGTCGACATCGGCCGGATCGACGCCGTAGTGTTCGCCGATGCCCCGACCGGTCTGTCCCATTACGCCCAGCGAGTGGGCCTCATCCACCATCAGCAGCGCCTTGTGCCGTTTAGCGAGGCCGATGAACTTTGGCACATCGGCATAGTCGCCGTCCATGCTGTAGATGCCCTCGACCACCACCAACACGCGGCGGTACTGGCTGCGGAGCTGGGCCAGCATCGCCTCGGCTGCCTCGTAATCGTTGTGCGGGAAGGGACGGCGGCGGGCCCCGGAGAGCACCGCCCCCTGCAGCAGGCTGTTGTGGGCGAAGGCGTCGTGCAGCACGAGGTCACCCGGACCGACCACGTGGCCGATCACCGTCTCGTTCGTGGCGTGACCGCCGACCATGGTGACGGCATCGGCAGCGCCGATAAAGTCAGCAAACTCTCGTTCGAGCTCTTGATGGATCGTCTTCTCCCCCGAGACCAACCGGCTGGCCGAGACACTGGTGCCGAACCGGTCAAGAGCCTCCTTGGCTGCCGCCGTGACCGCGGGGTCACCCGACATACCCAAATAGTTGTATGAGGCCCAGCTGATCAGTTCCCGGCCACCAATCATCGTGCGGTCGGTGGTCTTACCTTCATGGACGCTGAAGTACGGGTTCTCAAGGCCGGCATCACGGACCATAGCAAAGTTCTGCTCAAGGGCCCGGACCTCGGGGAACTCTTCGACCTTGTAGGCGTCGGGCGTGATCTCCGCCACCACACGTGCCGCCTTGGCCTGTTTGTGGCCCTCCATCGGCATGTGGTCGAGAATCGCCTCAGTCACCTCGCGGCAGGTCTCGATGGTCGGCAGCACCTGTTCCGGGAAACGGGCACCAAAGGCTTCCTCGAGGCTGGCGACGATCTCCATTCGCTCAAGAGAGTCGAGGCCGAGTTCGACGATGTTGGTGTCGAGGGTGAGGCTGCCGGCCCGGTCCTTGGCGATCCGGCGGACATGGTCAAAAACCGTCTGAACGACCTCAGTAGGCAGTTCGCGGTCAGGCCGGTGGCCGACGGCGGTGTCGCCAATGGGCCGCTGCCGAGCCAGCCGCGGTGCCTCAGGAATTGGCTTCTCTGCCGTCGCTGGTGACGCCTCGAGCCAGCCGATGTGCTGTTCGATGACTGCCAGGCTTTCGTCGAGGAACTGCCGGCGGCAGGCATGCCGCTGAATTTTTCCACTGGAAGTCTTTGGGATGCTGTTGGGGCGGACGAGCACGATCGCTTCGGCGGCCACCTCATGTTCGGTGGCCAAGCGTTTCCGGATCGTCTCGAAGGCAGCCCGGACATCGGACGGGTCGCGTTTGCCCCGCTCCAGTTCGGCCACAATCACCACCCGCTCGCGGTCGTCGATTTCAACGGCGAACGCGGCCACTGAGCCGGGCCGGACCAGCCCACTGGCCTCTTCGACTGCGTGCTCAAGATCCTGCGGGTAGTGGTTCCGGCCACGGATGATGATGAGATCTTTGAGTCGCCCAGTGACGAACAGTTCGCCATTATCGAAAAACCCCAGGTCACCGGTTCGCATGTAGGGGCCGGGGTTCGGCTGCCAACGGCCCATCCGGCCGGGGGCATCAGCGGCGGGCAGAGCCAGCATTGCGCCGAAGGTCTCGGCCGTCGCCTCCGGCCGGTTCCAGTAGCCCTGGGCGACGCTCGGGCCACTCACCCAGATTTCACCCACCCGGCCCGGCGGGAGTGGCTCGTGGGACTGTGGGTCAACGATCAGCACGTCCTGGCCGTCGAGTTCACGTCCGCTGCCGACGAGTCGGCGGGCAGTGGTGTCGTCATCGCCGCGAAGCTGAACGGTGCCAGTCTCCACCGACAGCGGATCAAAGTTCCGCACCACCGGCAGTTCAAACTTCATGCCCCCGGTCACCATCAGGGTGCTCTC
>RFVE01000226.1 GCA_009922585.1 Planctomycetia bacterium | reverse complement strand
GGCCCCCAGAACATCGGTGCGATCCGGGCATACGCCTGCGCGACGACAGCCCGCTTCGCCGGGTTATCGAGCACCAGCGATGGGTCATCGGCACTCGGCAGCGCAGCGACGTCGTTCTGCGCGAGCATGTCGTCGGCGAGCACTCGTGCGGGAATTTCAGACGGAGGCAGCGTGTCGAGGGCCCGCACGATTCGGGCTGCGTCCTCGTAGTGCCGCACGAAGCCATCGGCCTCGGTCGTCTCGCGGCCATACCGTCGAGACAGCGCGTCGAGCTTCTCGAGCAGCGTCACCAGCGGGTGCACGCACCGCACTGCGAGGAGACGGTTGTCGGTGAACTCACCGATCATCCCGATACGGTCGAGATGCTGGTGAACGAACGAGGTCACCGGACGCTCGAAGAACGGAACCACCCGCGCACGCCCGACCTCGTAGCGCACCGAAGGGCTCATCGCGCCGGGGAGGTTCGCCGCAAACACCCCGGGATAGCGGCCGAGATAGTCGGCGTTACGTGCGTACTTGTCCTCACGCGTCAGGTCGCGCTCCGCTGGAACCGCGGGTAGCGCGAACGTCTCGGCAAGGGCGCGGTAAAACGCCTGCCGCTGCGCGACCGGGCCTTTGTTCAAGCTCGTCCAGCTGGACACGTCGGGGAGCGTCGCGACGCGACCTCGCTCCACCATCAGGTCGAGGTCTTCTGAGAACCGTTCGATGATCCCGAATCCCTTCGACAGGCTGGTGCCGCCTTTCAACCAGAGGTCGAGCCCGGTTTCGTGGAGTGCCCAGAGCGCGTGCGTGATCCAGTAGTCCTTCTCGACCAGAGCGGGGGCGATCCCGGTCTGGTCGGCGACCTGCGTCAGCAATGATGCGAAGCCGGATTCATCGTGCACGAAGTTCATGCGGCGGTCGTCTCGGTCGCGTGGAGGGCGTTGCGGGTCTCGGTCTCTGTGCTTTCGGCACGGGTCAACTAGCCGAGCGCATTCCAGTAGGGCGGGCCGGTCACGAGAAAAGGCTCGCCGCCGAGAAACGCCCGCAAGAGTTCCTCGTCGGACGGCGGCGCGGGACCGAAGCGCGTGGGCCGCGGTGCGTAGTAGAGCCCGTGTGCGGCCTCATGGAGTTTGCCCTCGTTGACGAGCCGCCGCGCGAGCCGGGTGGGATTCGCGCTCCACAGCCGCAGGTCGCGGGTGCGGTAGGCGCGGCCGGGCTCGAACTCGGGCTGGCGGGGCGTATTCATCGAGGCCTCAGTCAGAAAAATACCGTAGAAAACATACACATCCATCCGATTGCAGGCAAGGCCATCTCCCCGACGGCAGCCTACGCCCTCAGAAATAAGCCCGGCAGGTTACCGGCAAAGAAGTTCGTTGATAGGAGCCGGTGCGTTCTCTTCCACCGTGAACCCACAGAACGGAACCAATGGGCATTCCGACCGTAAATAAGCACGCAATCCTGAGGCACACCGGTCAGACACCGGCCGCCTACCGGAAGGCCGGCGGTCACTCAGGGGGCGTCGCCGACAGCCGGAGTTCCCAGAGCGTTGCCGGGTCGGCCTGAAGCACCGCACCAAAGTGCAGATCGTACCCCAGGGCATATCCACGGACACGCAGCCGGTTCCAACCGCTCGCCAGCGGTACCGCCTGGGGCGAGTCAACCGTGTGATAGACACCCTGCTCTCGGCTGGTTTCGGCAAGCTGCTGCTCGTCGAGCCAGACCGTCAGGTTGTTCTGATGCTGCTGCGGAAAGGCGATCGCCACCTCGGTCGGTCGCGGCGCCCAGATCCAGACGCTGGCGAAGAAGAGGTTGCACCCGGCTGTATGAACCGGCTTGCCCTCGTCGGGATAGAGGCAGTGATCGATTGGCTTGGCGGTGCGGACCTGCCACTGCCCGCTCGCCGGCCGGGTCGTCGGTGCCGCCACCTCGATTGCGACGGCCGGATCATCGGGCGGGAAGACCGCGGCGTCGTACCCTTGCTGAAACTGCTGTTTGCTCTCCTGGGTGCCGGTGTACTCAGGCGGCTGCTCCAGCCGCCACGGGCCACTGGTCAACCAGGCCCTGATTGGCAGTCCTGCCACGAGTGGCTGAAACTGCAACTGTGACCAGGCCGCCGGATAGAACCGGGCCTCCGTCGGCTCGTCCTTCGTCTCGCGGCTGGCCGATCCATCGGCGTTCGACCACCAGAGCTTGCGGCTGCCACCGATCGTCACTTCAAAGTTCCCCATCGTCCGCCAGCCGTCAGTCAGAACAGGCACCGTCGCCGGCAGTACCGAGCGGGGGATGACGGCTGTCAGCACCAGTCGCTTGTGGTCGGCCGAGAACTGGTGGCTGAGCTCAACCTCAGGGAGGAGCCCGACATGGGCAAAGCTCGTTCGCTGGCCCGGCGAAGCATAGAGAAAAGGCCGTGGCTCGCCCGAGCCGTCCCACCGTGGGTAGAGGCCGACAGCGGCCGACCGAATGGTGCCGTTGTCGTCGTAAAGCCCGCAGACAATCCGGACATCCCCCGGCCGGCCCGCTTCGTTCCTGCCGGTGGCGGCTGCATCGCCCTGCAGATAAAAGCTCAGGGTGGTGCCAGGCCGGTCATGGGTGAAAATTCGCTCTGGTGCCGGCAATGGGGGCACCCGCATCGCCGCCTCGGTCTCGACCTGCCACCGCAGGAAAACGGCGTCTTGGGCATACCCACACCGCACCTCCACCCGGTTCGTCTTGTCACCAAACTGGACCGGTTCACAACTCTCCCAGCCGACAAGTGAACCATCCAACAGCGGTCCCGAACCGGGCAGGGGCTGCAGCCTCGCGACACGGGCGGCACCAGCACCGCCGCGAATCTGGAGGGCCAGCTCCGGGGGATTGGCAATCTGGTCGGCTTCGATGGCAATCGTCTCCGGCAGGGTCGTCAGCGGAGAAATGCCGTTGGCAGTGTTCCAGCCCTCAACCTCAAACAGCCAGGGCAGGGTCTTGCCCCACCGCAGGTAGACCTTACCGTCTGCCTCATGGGCAGCTCCGACGAAGTATTCACCCGGGGTTCCGTAGACCGAGTCATATTCCCGCTCGGCCGGCAGCAACAGGGTGTCGACATAGAGTCCGCTTTCCCAGTCATAGACATGCATGCCGCCACGACTCTGATCGACGATCCCGACGAGCCCGTGCAGCGGTTTCGTCACGTGAATCGAGCCATGCACGCCCCCCGGTTCGGGCACGATCGAGGCCGCCCGCCCCGTCCGAGCTTATGCTGCCAGCCATGGTTGGCCGAAAAGCCGCCCCCCCGCATGTTGATGACGATGTCACCGGACGGTGTCTGACGGGCTGAACCCCAGTCGCCATTAAACGCATCGACCGCCTCGTTCCCGCCGCGGATGGCAGTGGCCGTGCCGGCGGCCTTGGCTGCATACACCTCGTCGGTCAGCACGCGTTCCCAGTCGCCGTGGATCGGGTTACCGTGCGCGTCGAAATCCTTCACCGGCAGCCGGTAGAGATCCGGGGTGCCCGCACGGGGAACCAACAGCGACAGATCCTGCTGCCGGTAGTCGCCCCAATAGCGGTCAAAGCCCTTCGGCATCTCCAAGGGCCGCACCTCGGCATCGCTCCGCTCGCCGTCGCCGTCGGCGTCGTGCCAGATTTCATAGCGGGCCGGGCCCGCTTCGGTTTTGATTTTCCGGATGCCGGCCGATGGCAGGAGTCGGTCGCCAGCAGTTGATGATTTCGGGGTATGTCAGGCCGGTGGTATCGATGTCGTGCCATACCTTTTCCAACGTCCAATCGCCCGATTGATAATCGACGTCGTACCGCAGAAAGGTGTGGTTGGCACCGCTCACATACACATGCTCCGGAGCTTCAGGATCGACAGCGAAACCACCGTTACCAGCAAGGCTGTAACCCCAGTCCCGCAGCAGTTCGCCGTCCGGTGTCCATTCGGTGACGCGACTGGGGCCGCCAGACTCGGCCACGAGCAGGCGGTCCTTGCCCGCGTTGTCCTGCCAACAAACGACCCGGGTCGGTTGCATAAAGCTGGTCGGGTCGTAGCCCGCCTCAGGCTGCCGCTCAAGCCGTCCGAACGTGTGGTCA
>RFVE01000225.1 GCA_009922585.1 Planctomycetia bacterium | reverse complement strand
GGTGAACTTGCATCGATCCGTCGCTTCATCCACTCGTTTCGGGATTCCTCCGTCCGTGGACGGCCTCGGCCACGAGGGCCGGCGTTAGCGGCAGTTCCCTGTGAACGATCTTGCGGACGTGTTGCTGAAGTCGGCGCATTGGGTTGGCGGTCACTGGGAGCCCGAGATGCGCGTTCAGCTGCCCACTGTTGCCGGCGGGCCTCTTCGGCCTTGATGCGTCGGTCGAGTTCAGCTTTCCGTTGATCTGGAGGCAGTGCGAAATAGGAACCGACTGAGGCGCGTTCCCGGGCGGAAAACAGCCGGCCCATCTGTTGGCGGACCTGATCGCGATAGGGGTCAGGAACGTCACGAATCTTCTGAAACAGGTCGCCCATGTCGGTGCGGCCACTGTCATAGGGAATTTCATTCCGGGCCATTTTGGACAGCCGGGCAACCTCTCCATCGACCAGGGTTTGCAGTTCAGCCACAGCCGCTGGTGGTGCGAAGAAGCCGCCCCACCAGAGCAGCAGGCCGGTGGGAAGCAGCAGCAGGGAGAGAGCCTGCACGGTTCGACGTAGCCAGCGTCGTTTGCCCGATGGTTCTTCGCCACGGTGCCTTCGGACCGTCTTCCGAATCATCTGTCGGGTCGTGGATGATTTGGTCACTGGTCGGCTCACATTTTTTTTGGAGGGGGAAAGGTGATTGCGGTGGGGGCAGCCTGCCGGATCTGTGGCAGCAGGCCGTTTTTTATGAAACGGTCAGGCAGCCACCCGGTTGCGGCCGATTCGGGTAGCCTGAAAAAAGTGGCCAGATTGGCCGGAGTCCGTGGAAC
Source organism: Planctomycetia bacterium (assembly GCA_009922585.1). Taxonomy (GTDB): domain Bacteria; phylum Planctomycetota; class Planctomycetia; order Pirellulales; family UBA1268; genus UBA1268. Next base: position 3,259 of record RFVE01000225.1, on the reverse strand, counting down.
CAGAGGGTTTGGTGCCGGTTGCCCGCCATCGGCGGCGGCCTGGCGGGCGGCAGGAAGAGGAACGATGCGGTTTTTCGTCGGCATTCTGGCATCTGTGGTGAAGACCCGACGGCAGCGGCGGAACCTGCGGCTGCTTGGTTGGCTGGGGCTGTTCTTCGTCCTGATGCTGGGCAGCTACAGCGTTCTCTTTCATTGGTTGATGGCCCGTGAGGGGCAGAGTCATTCCTGGGTGACAGCGGTCTATTGGACCTTTGTCACAATGTCGACGCTTGGCTTTGGCGACATCACCTTCCAGTCCGATGCCGGTCGGCTGTTTACGATTGTGGTGCTGATGTCGGGCACGATCTTTCTGCTGGTGCTGCTGCCCTTCAGCTTTATCCAGTTCTTTTTCCTGCCCTGGATGGAGGCCCAGGAGGCGTCGGGTACGCCACGGAGTCTGCCCGTCTCCGTTCGGGGCCATGTCATCCTCACGCAATTGAAGGCGGTGGAAGAGTCGCTCATTAAGTTGCTGGTGGCCAATGGCATCGAGCATGTGATTGTGGTGGGCAGTACCACTGAAGCTGGCCCGCTGCTTGACGCCGGTTACCAGGTGATGGTCGGGCCGCTGGACGATCCCGAGACCTACCGCCAGGCTCGGGTTGAACAGGCAGCATTGGTGGCGACAACCCGGGCCGATACCACGAACACCAACGTCACCTTCACAGTGCGGGAAGTCAGCCCGATGGTGCCGGTTGTCGCCACGGCCTCCAGTGACGCATCAGTCGATATCCTGAACCTCGCCGGAGCTAGTCAGGTGCTGCGGATGGGGCAGATGCTGGGGGCGGCACTGGCCCGACGCGTGCTGGGCCGGGACGGCCGCAGCCGGGTGATTGGGCAGTTTGATGACCTGCGAATTGCCGAGGCGGCGGTCGGGCCGACCGGCTTGGTCGGCCGCACGCTGGCCGAGACGAGGCTTCGCCAGGAGGTTGGCGTGACGGTTGTCGGCACCTGGTACCGCGGCGGCTTCAAGCCGGCGACTCCTGAGACGCTCTTGCACCGTTCCAGCCTGCTGGTGCTGGCCGGCTCGGCGGAGCAGTTGGCCGGCTACGACCAGCAGTACGCAGTGCCGGGATTGGCAGGAGGCCTCACGCTCATCATCGGTTCGGGCCGGGTCGGCCGGGCGGTGGCGGCGGCGCTGGCAGCCGACGGCCAGGCCTTCACGATCATCGACAAAGACCCTGACCGAATCCACGATGCTGACCGCGGCCTGGTTGGCGATGCCGCTCGTCGTGAGGTGCTTGAGCAGGCTGGCATTGACCGCTGTTCGGCGGTGGTGATCACGCCCCGCGACGATGACATGAATGTCTACCTAACGCTCTACTGCCGAAAGCTGCGTCCTGACATTCAGATTCTCAGCCGGGCCACCCTTGACCGGAATGTTTCGACGCTGCACCGGGCTGGGGCCGACTTTGTGATGTCGTATGCGACCACCGGCGCGACCACGATCTATAACCTGTTGCGACGGATCGACATCCTGCTACTGGCCGAAGGGTTGCATATCTTTCGGGTTGATACACCGCCTGAACTGGCCGGGCAGCGGTTGGGCGAGTCGCGAATTCGGCAGCAGACCGGCTGCACGGTGGTTGCCGTTGGGCAGGCCGATCACTTCTCCTGCAACCCGGTTCGCGATGCCGTCCTCGCGCCGGCGAGTGAGCTGGTATTGATTGGTGACGCCGATGCCGAGAGCCGATTTCTGGAACGGTTCCCAGGGGCGGCGGCCCGGCCGTCGGACAATTCGGTGTTGGTGGCAGATGGATCACAGGTGGCGGGAGACCGCTATGCTGAAAGAAATGAGGAGCTTTCTTGATGCCAGAGCGAATGACTGACGCCCGGAAGGAGTACGAGCAAGGTGCGCTTGATGAGGCAGGCGTCGACCACAATCCAATTCGCCAGTTCACCAGCTGGTATGACGCAGCGGTGGCGGCGGCCGTGCCCGAGCCGGAGGCCATGACCCTTTCAACGGCGACGGCTGCGGGCCGGCCCTCAGCCCGGATCGTACTGCTGCGGGGCTATGACGACCGGGGGTTTTGTTTTTTCAGCAACTACACCAGCCACAAGGGGCGGGAGCTGGCAGCGAACCCGTATGCGGCGTTGACCTTTCACTGGGTGGAGCAGGAGCGGCAGGTGCGGATTGAGGGGCGGGTTGAGCAGACCAGTGCGGCGGAGAGTGACGCCTACTTTCAGAGCCGGCCCAGTGGGTCGCGGATTGGGGCTTGGAGTTCACCCCAGAGCGAAGTCATCCCGAACCGGGCGACGCTTGAGGAGTTGTTCAATCAGTTTCAGCAGCGGTACCCCGATGAGGCTGCGATTCCCCGGCCCGAGTACTGGGGCGGCTACCGACTCATTCCTGACCGCATCGAGTTCTGGCAGGGACGGCCCAGCCGGTTGCACGACCGATTGGTCTTCAGCCGCACGGATGGAAATGAATGGAAGCTTGAGCGGCTCGCCCCGTGACCCCGGGGTCTGTCCTCTGCTGGTTCGCAGCAACGTGGTCAGGGCTATCAATCATCGGGGTTGTGTCGATTGACCGTCGCCTGTTGGACATCTTTAGGGGACACCGTCCCCACCGTCCGTTCCCTTGGCTGTGGTATACCGAAAGGATCACTTCAGGAGGAGACGGTCGGACCGAATGTGGCCGCGCGTTCATCCGACAGGGGCATAGCCGATGAACCGAGTGGACGAACTCTTTCGGATGCACGCTCCTTGGGCACTGGCAGACCAGCGTTGGCCCCTGACACCGTTTGAACGGTTCATGTGGAGCGACGACCGGCCGCGGTTTCCGCTGGTGTTCCAGGTCAACCTTTGTTTTGAAGGTCAGCTCGATCCTGCCACAATGCAGGAGGCCTTTCGCTTTGCGATTGGTCGGCACCCGCTGCTGCGGGCAACAATTCATGGCAGTGGTCACCGTGCGATCTGGGTGGCCCCGGCAGGCGGCTGGCCTGAACTGGGCGTGTTTCGTTGTGACTGCCCGAATGAGCCTCGGCTGGCGGCGATCGACCTGACAACTTCACCTGGTCTGCGGGGCTGGATGCAGGAGACTGCTGCGGGTTGGGAGGTCAAGCTGCTGTTTCATCACGCCTGCTGTGACGGCCAGGGGGCCCGGATGTTCATTCAGGACATGGTGCTGGCCTATGCCCTGCTGCGGGGTGTGAGCCGGGATCGCTCCCCCTTTTTCAAGATCGACATTGCCGAACTCGATCGCCGCGGCAGCTACCCGCCG
>RFVE01000224.1 GCA_009922585.1 Planctomycetia bacterium | reverse complement strand
TAGCCCCGCAGCCGGCCATCAGCAAGGGCCGCAGCGACGTCGGCGGTGTTGACGATTTCGCCGCGGGCACAGTTGAGAATGATCGCCTCGGGCTTGAGCTGGCCGATTGTCTCGGCCCGGATCAGGTCGCGGGTTTCGGGAGTCAGGTTCGTATGCAGCGAGAGGTAATCGACCCGCGGAAAGAGTTCCGCGAGGCTCTCGACCCGTTCCACGCCGTGCTCAGCCGCAAAGGCCTCGTCCCAATAGCGACCCCGATGCCGTACTTGCTGAGCACCTGCAGCCGCGGCCGGGCCCTTTCCAGCACCGCTCGGGTGATCGCGTCATCGCCACAGATATAGCCATCAACCTCACCGACGGCGGCCAGAGTGTCGGTTTCAGTCAGCGGGCCGCGGGCGGTGACGATCTCCCAGCCGGTGTCGGCCAGCACCTGATGGTGCTCTCCCGGCGTGTCCTGAAACGAAGTGGTGGTGACGAGAATGCGGGTCATGGGGCCTCACGTCGATTGGGCGAAACAAGAACCCGTCAGTGTAAGGGCGATTTCTGCATTGGGAATGGCAGCATTCGAATGACTACTGCAGGCCTCCGACGCCTTCGCGAAACGACTCCGCCAGTAGGCGGGCTGCCGTTCCGTCCCACGCATAGAGACGGCAAGAGTGATGGTCGGCAGCGCCGAGCCCGGCCAGGCCGTGGCGAAACAGCCAGTGGCGGCTGTTCGCCGGAAGCGGATAGGCGACAAACTCTCGGGCCCGGGCCACCGGCACTTGGGTCTTGAGCCAGGCCCAGTGGTTGATGTGCAACTGATAGTTGGCGTCGGGCCGCTCCTTGCACCAGAAGCGATACTCGCTTTCCGTCACGAAGCAGCAGCCAGCGAGCACATCTTGCAACTGCGGTTCCTCGACAATTGTTTCAGCTGCCTGCAAACCGGCAATCGACGTGGTGATGGCAATGGCTGGCCGGCTGCCCCCGCTGCGGCCCTGCGCGGCAAGTAGCTGCGGAAGCTCTGGCAGCCAGCCTCGCAGATGGGCGGCTATCAACTCGGCCTCGGCTGCCAGTTCAAACGTTGGCGGCAGTCGTCGCTGTGATGGCCGTGGCTGCTGCCGCTGCTGGGCAACAAACGCTCGCAGCCCCGCCAGCCAGTCGGCGGCTGGTGGTGGCAGCGTGGTCGACGCGGGCGACGGGCTCATGGCGAGTTTGAATGACGTTTCAGGCCTGACCGAATCGGCGTGGCGGCGAGGGGATCGTCGGGCCAGGCATGCTTGGGGTAACGCCGCTTCAGCTCTTTCTTGACCTCGGGGTAAGTGGTGGCCCAGAAGCTTGCTAAATCACTCGTCAGCTGCTGGGGCCGATGGTTGGGGCCGAGCAGTTGCAACAGCAGCGGGTGCCGTCCACCGACAATCCGCGGCGTCTCAGTGGTGCCGAAAAGTTCCTGAATCCGAATGCTCACGCGTGGCTGCTCACCGCTGGAGTAGTCGATCGTATGGCGACTGCCAGTGGCAAGCTCAAGGCTGGCCGGTGCCAGCCGATCGATTGCCCTGACCGTGTCGTAGCCCAGCAGGACGGTCAGGAAACCAAGCCAATCCGCCTGCCGCAGCTCGTCGAAAGACAGCATGCCCTGACAGAGCTCTGGCAGCCGCGCGAACAGGCTGGCATCGTCAAGCAGGGGCAGCGGCATTGGGAGCTCGGGAAGCGGCGTCGCGGATTCGCGGTCTTGCCGCTCCGCCAGCCAGCGCGCCCGGGTCAGCAGGCTGCCTGCAGCCGTGTCGACCGACGGCAGGACGGCGGCTGGCTGCTTTGCTGCCTCAGTCACCAGCAAGGCCACTGCGGCGGCAGTGTCTTCGACTGCCAAAGGGGTTTCATCGAGCAAGAGGTCGAGCCAGCGGACGCGGCGGCGGGCCTCGACCTGCTTTCGAGTCGGGTTGAAAAAGATCTCGTCACAGCTGGAGAGCCTGCCGGCGACAAGGTCGCTGCGGCGCAGCCAGTCGGGTTCAACCGCCGAGGCCAGCCGCACCCGCACCTCGCTGGCAGCGTCATCGACATCAAGGGCCAGGAACAAGGGCTCCTGACGCACCTGGCTACTTTTATCGAGTCGCACCCCTCGGCCACCGACCATCCCACCCCGGTCGGTTGAACCAGCCCGCAGCCGGCAGAGCCTGTCGGGGTAGGCCAACAGCAGGCTCTCACGAAACGCAGCCTCGACGTCGGCTGCGCGGTCACCGGCCACCTCGCTGGCCAACCGATAGAGCTGTTCTGCGGTCCTCAGCAGGCCACGGGCTGCCCCAGGATGCAGCGGTGGCAATCCCGGCACACCGGTCTCATTACCGGTTGCATGATAATGCTGGAGGGCCAGCACCCGGTCGAACAGATCGCAGCGGCTTCGACGCCGCTGGTGATCGCGTGGGCCACCGCCGCGATTGTTCCCAGCCCGAAAGGGATCGCGTTCGGAAAGCAACGCTGCGGCTAGCGCCCCCTCACGGAGCACGCCCCGCTCAGCCGCTGCCAGCAGCAGGGCCGCTAGCCGGGGATGGGCCGGCAGGCTGGCCACCTGTCGTCCCAGTGCCGTCACGGCAGTCTGGGCCGTGTCCGCCTGCAGGCAGCCAAGTTCGATCAGCGTCGAACGATCCCGGCTGATTACCTCAGCCGGTGGAGAGTCAAGCCAGGGAAAGCTGTCAGCTTCGCCAAGGGCCGCGAGGGTCAAGAGCGGCCGACAGAGATCACCCCGCAGTACCTCTGGGGTCTCAGCTGCCGGTCGCTGCCGGTGCGAGGCTTCGTCCCAAAGTCGCCAGCAGATGCCCGGCCCGGTGCGGCCCGCCCGGCCAGCCCGCTGTTCAGCCGCCGCCTGCGAAATGGGCACCGTCACCAGTTGGGGCAAACCTGTTCCCGGCGTCAGTTGTTGTTGCCGGGCCATGCCGCTGTCAATCACAGCGGTGACCCCGGGAATGGTCAGCGAGGTCTCAGCGATATTTGTTGCGAGGATGAGCTTCCGCTGGGTGGTTTCAGCCAGGGCATCGTCCTGTCGTTCAGGTGGGAGGTCGCCGAACAGCGGCACGATGAGATGCCCACCCTGGTGGGCAACGGGTTCAAGCAGCCGGGCAGTCGCATGAATCTCACCAACGCCCGGCAGGAAGACCAGCAGGTGACCAGCGGTTGAACGGAGCGCCTCCGGTACCACTCGGCTGACCGCCTCAGGCAGTTCGCGGGGGGAGGTGGGCCGGCGGCCATGCCGTAAAAACCGAACCTCAACGGGGAAAGGTCGGCCCGCCGCGATCACCACCTGGGTATTCCCAAGCCGAGCAGCAACTGGGCCGGTATCGAGCGTGGCACTCATCACAATCACCCGCAGGTCTGGTCGCACCGTCTGCCTCAGCCTGATGAGCATGCCGAGGATGAGGTCCATCTCGGCCGACCGCTCATGGAACTCGTCGAGAACCACTGCCGAGATGCCGTCGAGCGTCACGTCGTCAAGCAGTCGCCTCAGCAGAATGCCAGTGGTCTCAACGAAGAGCGTCGTTTGGCGGCTGACGCGAGTATCAAACCGCACCTGATAGCCGACCTCTTCACCAAGCCGCCCGCCCCGCAAGCGGGCAATCTGCCCGGCAACCGATCGGGCCGGCAGCCGACGAGGCTGTAACAAAATGAGACGGCCGTCACTGGCAATGTCGTCGTGAATCGCTGCGGGCACAAGCATCGTCTTGCCTGAACCTGGCGGTGCTGTCAGCACCACCGGACCCTGCCGCGACGCAGCGACAGCCTCAGCAAGCACGGCTGCAACTGGCAGGTTCTGCAGCGCAGCTTGCGCAGAGGAATTGGTACCAGTGGTTTGCGGCATGTGTGATTTTTATTTGGTGTTTTGCTGGCAGTTGAACGCCAGCGAAATTTTCGCGGACGCACGGGAACTCACCTGCTATAAACAAGGCATGAGTACAGCAACCATCAAACCTGACCCGATCGCCCGCCGGGCGATTGCTGATTTTCCCGCCTTTGATCTCAGTCGTCTGCTGGCGACGGTTTTTGAACCGATCGAAGGCTGCCGCGTCGCCATTCTGATCGATCTGGACGACACCAGCCAGATGAAAGAT
>RFVE01000223.1 GCA_009922585.1 Planctomycetia bacterium | reverse complement strand
GCTCATGTGTGCGGCCAGTCAACACTGTTGCTCGGGTTGGCGAACAGACTGGTCCGCCCGCATAAAACCGGTCAAACCGCAGGCCACGCCGGGCCATCTCATCGAGGTTTGGGGTTTTCAGAAAGGGATGTCCGTAGTAGCCAGTCTGTCCCCAGCCTTGATCGTCCGCCATGACCAGCACGATGTGCGGCCGAGACGATGCCGCGGTAGCTGTCTGTCCCGAAACGACGAGCAACCAGCAACACGTAACTCCAAACCACAAATGCCAGCTTGCAACCCGACCCATCACTGCCTCAGTCCTGAACACCTGCTGCCTTTTTCAGTCGGTTCAGCTCGGCCCTGCCCCCATCGTTGACGGCAAATACGAAGCGGAGCAGGTCGAGGAAAGCAGCTCGGTCCTTGAGTTGTGTTACCAGTCCCAACGGCATGGTCGAGGTCGGCTGCTCGATCAGTTCATCGACGTCATCAGCCGCCAGCACCCGCTGTTTCCCCTTGTCGGTTGGCAGGCTCAGGACCACCTTGTCGTCGCTCTGCGAGACAAGGAAACCTGAGAGTAGCTGCCCATCGCCGGTCAGCACGTTCACCGACTGATATCCCTTGCGAATCTTGGCCGAAGGCTTGAGGATCGACTCGACCAGATACGCCCGGTCGGCATCCGGCCGCTGCTCGGTCAGCTGCGGTCCCAGCTGGTACCCATAGGGGACGGCATGACAGGTGGCACACGCCACCTTTTCGTTAAAGAACCATTTCGCCCCGCGAACGGCGTCGCCACCAGCAAGAGCGTCGGCGACCAATGTTTCGAGAGGCTCCGCGGCCAGCTCGGCCTGCAGCTGTGGATTGACCGGCTTATCCTCGACAAGTTCTGGCCGGCTGCCTTCCGGAAACGGGTGTTCGGCAATCAAATCTTCAGGGCTGTAAAAGGTTCGCCGGGACTTCGTCTCAGCTCTGACCCGGGCCACATCCTGCTCATTCACTGGCTCGGCGTCATTGCCCCAGCTGTTGCGAACGTAGGTGAGGACTGCCGCGATCTCCTTGTCATTGAACATCAGCCCGATCGCGGTCATCGGCGGGACGCCACGGGCCGGCTCATATTGCTTGCCGGCTACACGAATTGGCCCCCAGATGCCGTGCAAGGTCAGTTTGATCAACCGGTCAGTGTCTCCAGTCACCCACTCACTGCCAACAAGAGGTGGGTAAATCCCGGTCACGCCCCGGCCGTGATCGCGGTGACAGGTGTTGCACGAACCCTCCTCATAGAAGACCGTCTGACCAATTTCATAGAACTTTCTGAAATTGCCGTCCTTGAACCTCTTTGACTTGGTCCGGACATCCTTGGGCTTGGCCGCACCTGGCAGGCTACGGGCAAAAAGCTTGTCGATGTCATCGATGACCCGGTTGCCGTCAAAGCTGCCACTGTCGACCAGCTGCCGGGCCTGGTCACCCAGGGTCAGCATGGCATGGTTGAGCGCATTGCGAATCCAACGATCAGTCGGGTGTGAAGCCACCGTCAGCGTGATCTCAGCGCCGCGTTTTCCCCCGAGCCACGAGCCTGCCGAGAGCGCCTCCAGCCGCACCCGGGGGTGCGCGTCACCGGCAGCCGGCAGCAGGAACCGCTCGGGCTGCTCAAGCAGATGGAGACAGTGCCGCACCACTCGCACCGCCGCCGCCCGCACCCGATGGTCCGAAGCAGCCAGGCACCGCTCGAGCAGGTCAACCGATGGCTGCTGCTGGCCCCACGTGGCCCAAAGTGCTTCGAGCTGCAACCGCTCATCATTACGGTTGGCGTCAGCAAACGCTGCTGCCGCTGCCAGCACGGCCGCAGCATCACGGCCCCGAAGCTCCCGTTGAGAACGCTTGCGGGCATTCATCTCCGGCAGCTTCAGATTCTCAAATAGCACCTCAATCGGCTCACCGGCAATCTGCGGTGGCTCAACCAGTGGCCGTTCGGGATAGGTGATGCGATAGATGCGGCCGTACTCTGAGTTTCGCAGTGGGTCACGAGCACTGTGCTGCATGTGGCCGATCAGCGTGTTGTGCCAGTCAAGAAAATAGAGGCTGCCATCCGGGGCGATCTCAAGGTCGCAGGGCCGGAAGTTACCGTCCGAGGACTGAATCAGGTTCTGCCGGAAGCGGCCCTTAATCTCACTGCCGTCCTCGACAACGGCATAGTCTTTGATGCCGAGGAAGCCGATCGTATTGGCATAGAGATAGTCCCCCTGCAGCTCGTCGGGAAAGTGCCGGGACGAGACGAACTCAGCACCCGACGTGGGCCGGGTGTGGTGCTCGTAGTTGAACTTTGAGACTTTCTCCATTTCTGCCGCGTGGGGCAGCTTGATCGAGTAACCAAGCAGCCAGTACTGATCGCCTCCCGAGGCATCATTGACGAAGGTCTGACCGTAGGCGTCGTGAGCCACTCCCCAGGGATTGTTGACGTCGAGTTGCATCACCCGTTCAACCTTCCAGGAATGTGGATCAAACCGCCAGACCCCACCGTCAGCCATTCGTTCAGGGCCCCACGGTGTTTCCACCTGTGAATGCAGGAATCGGCCCTCACACATGTAGATGCCACCCCCGTGATCGACATCGAAAGCCGAGATGGCGTGATGGGTATCGTGGGGGTCGAAGCCATCAAGCAGGTATTCGGTGACGTCAGCCCGGCTATCGCCATCGGTGTCCTTCAGCAGCATCAGGAATGGTTCCTGCGACAGATAGACACCCTCCGGGGCCAGTTCGAACCCGATTGGCATGTGGAGGCCATCAGCAAAGACCGTCTCGCGGTCGGCTCGGCCGTCACCATCAGTGTCTTCGTAGATCAGGATCTTGTCGTTCGGCTTGGCGTCGCCCGGCTTGTAATGCGGATAGCTGGGCAGGGTCGACACCCAGAGCCGCCCACGATTGTCAAACCGCATCTGGCAGGGATTGCCGAGGTTGGGAAACTGCTGCTCCGAAGCAAACAGCGAAATGTTGTAGCCCTCTGGAAGCGTGAACTTCTCCAGCAATTCCGCCTCTTCCTTTAGATAGGTGGTGCTGCCATTCTTCGCGCTGACCACATAATTCGTTTCGACGGCTGACAGTGGCCGGCTGCGCGAATCATCCACCGCCAATGTGGCCTTCTTACCCTGGGCGATGTCCCAGATATTCCGGTCTCGCAAGACCGTCATCTGTCGGATCTTCTCGATCTCTTCGGGGTAGTTGAAGTTGCCGTAGGGCGCCCAGCGACGACCGTAGGCATGGACCCCGTTGAGCATGCGATAGTCGTTGCGCCAGAACCAGGCCTTGTCCGCGATTGCCTGCTGCAGCGGTGAGTCGGCCTCGACGGAAAGCCGCTTCCCGAACACCTGCTCAAGCAGCAGTGGGGCCAGCCGTCGGTAGCCGGAAGCCGACAGGTGTACCCCGTTGATCGTCAGCGGCTCCCCCCCCTCGGCAAACCAGCCCTTCGTGGGTCTGAAGAGATCGACAACGCCAATCTGATGCCGCTTGGCCACGGCCTCGACTGCCTCGGCATAGGCGGCAAGCACCTGATTACGAGCGGCGGCATCAGGCAGCGAAAAACCGGCCCGCTGCTCCATCGCAATCGGTGTGGCGAGGACCAGTCGGGGTGGAGCCTTCCCGCCACTGACGTAACAACGCGAAAGCGTGTGACGAACGAAGGCATCAAGTTCGTTGGTGAAGTTCTCAACGCCATCAAGGCCGGCAAAGGACTCATTGAAGCCGAAGAAGGCGACGATGGTGGAGGCCTCAATAATCGTCAACCATTCGTCCGGTTCGGGATAGTGGCCTTGGCCAAAGTGCCCCTTGATCTCTGGGTGGAATCGCTCGGCTCCGGGAAAGGCCCAAGGGTTTTCGTTGCCTGCCTCAGGCCGAAAGCCGGGGGTGTGCCCCGGAAACCCCATGTTCCGAAAGGTGATCTTCCGCTCGGGAAAGGCCCGGTAGAGCAGCGTCTCGAAGAAGTTGTGGTGTTCCATCCGCTCGGCGAGGCCGTTGCCAAGAAACACGATGGTCTCACCATCCTGGGGCTCCAGCGGCAGCCGGACGGCTACAGCAGGCTCCGCGACTTCTGTCGGCTGGTGATACACCGG
>RFVE01000222.1 GCA_009922585.1 Planctomycetia bacterium | reverse complement strand
CTACTGGTGGTGATCGCCATCATCGGTGTCCTTGTCGGCCTGCTGCTGCCAGCTGTGCAACAGGCCCGGGAAAGTGCCCGTCGCATTGGCTGTAACAACAATCTCAAACAGCTTGGTCTGGCCCTGCACAACCACAACGATGCGAAAAAGGCTTTTCCTGTTGGCATCAATAACACGATCAATGGGTGGGGCGGTGACGGTGCGATTTCGCCCTACGGACGCGGCGGCTGGTTCCCCTTGGTGCTGCCTTACTGTGAGGAGACCGGGCTCTATGATCAGTGGTCAGCGGGAGTCTCGTTCTTGTCATTCGCAGGCCGAAACACCGTGGTCAACAGCTTCCGCTGTGCCTCCGACCCCAACAATGGCACGATCGGCCTGAATGGCTTCAAGGGCAACTACGCCCTCTGCGGCGGTGGCTATGCCTGGGGTGCCGCCAATTCCCTCGTTGATACCAATGGTAATGCCCCCACCGGCATCTTCTATCCGGTTGGTTCAAAGCAGCTCACCGGCTGCAAAGTCAAAGAGATCACCGACGGTCTTTCCAAGACGATCATGGCAACCGAGATCGCCCTGGTGCTTGATACCGAGGGAACCTCGATCGGCGCTGGATATGACATGCGGGGGCTGTACTGGAACAATGTCCACATGAACACGCTCGCGGTGACAGCACGGCCGCCAAATGCCTCGGCTGGCGATGTCATTGGATGGAGTTGCAGAAATATTGATTTTGCCCCCTGCGCGAGCAGTTCGACCAGTGGCAACGTGATGACGCCCCGCAGCAGACACCCAGGTGGAGCCCATTGCCTGTTTGCCGACGGCAGCGTTTCTTTTGTGACCAACACCATCAATGCCGACACCTTTCAGCATCTTGGCACGAAGGCCGACGGGGAGGTTGCCAGTGTGCCCTAAGTCGTCACTCTGGAATCTGGAGAACTGCTCACAAGTGGCCCCGGTTGTTAAAAAAACCTTCCCATGGCGGCTGTTGTCGCTGGCAGTCTTGATCGGCCTGTTCACCGCTGGCTGTGGGTCCAACTCGCAGATGCCACCCACATTTCCTGTCCGTGGCACTGTCATGGTCGACGGGAAACCGTTAGCGGAGGGGGCGATCAGTTGGGCCCCAAACGAGTCAGCATTCTGGGCATGAAGCAACTCGGTGAGATCGGCCCCGACGGCAAGCCAATGGCCAGCCAATTTCTCCCCCGTCGATACAATGCTGCCACCGAACTGACGGCTTCCATCGAGCCGCAGGACAACGACCTGCCGTTTGAACTGTCGGCCCAGGCGTCGGCAAATCGACGATAATCAGTAGCAGTCATTTGCTCACGCTGACTGGCTATTGCGGTCATCTGCCGGGTCCCGTCAACGACGCCAGGCCAGGCCCCATGGCTGCTCTTGAAGGCGGGCCTTACACTCAGCGGCACGGCAGTGTTCTCGCTTGCGACCACTGCAACACCCCGAACACCCTTGCCGGAGATTTTCATGCCTCCTACCGCCCAGTCGATCCACGGCATCCTCACTCCCCACATGGTGCCGCTTGATGCCGTTGGAGCCATCAACGAGGCCGAGCTTCGTCGCTACGTCGATTGGCTGATCGAAAAGGGTGTCCATGGGCTCTACCCCAACGGCTCCACCGGCGAGTTCACCCGGTTCACTGTTGAAGAGCGGCGACGGATCATCCAGATCGTCTGCGAGCAGGCTGCCGGCCGGGTGCCGGTGCTGGCCGGAGCGGCCGAGGCCAACGTCCGCGAAACGCTGGCCGCCTGTGAGGCTTACCGCGACTATGGTGCCCGGGCCGTCGCGATCGTCGCTCCCTTCTACTACAAGCTCTCACCCGAGAGCGTGTTTGCCTACTACCGGGAGATTGCCCAGCACACACCGATCGACGTCACGCTCTACAACATTCCGATGTTTGCCAGTCCGATCGACCTGCGCTGAGTATGAGCGGATCATCGGCATCAAGGATTCCTCCGGTGACCTGGCCGGCATGATGCGGATGATCGAGGCGGTGCGGCCCCAGCGGCCCGACTTCATCTTCATGACTGGCTGGGATGCGGTGCTGGTACCAATGCTGCTGGCCGGCTGCCAGGGTGGTACCCACGCGACCAGTTGCTTCCTGCCCGAACTCACCCGGGCGGTCTACGACCTGACAATGGCCGGGCAGCTCGATGAGGCCCTGGGGCTGCAGCGCAAGGTGCTGACCCTCTTCGACATGGTCTTTGCTGCCGGCGATTTTCCGGAGGGCGTGCGACTAGCGACCAGCCTGCGGGGCTTTGACTTTGGTGCTGGCCGGCAGCCACTGACCGACAGGCAACGATCGGCGATCGCCGAGGCAAGCGAGCAGATTGATCAGCAGATCAAGCAGGTTCTCGCCGGCCTCGTGGGTAGCTGACGAACCGGCATCAGGCGTTGACCGGCCGCTATCGCACAGCCACCTGGAAGCCCAGAGCGGAAGCGATGGGACCAGCCCTCCGCACGGGTTCAACCTTCGTTACCATTCCCTCTTCAACCTTTTCACCCCCGGACACCCCCATGAAAACCCAGGGCTACCTTGGCATCGACGCCGGCACACAGGGGCTATCGGTGATCTTCACCGACATCGACCTCAAGATCATCTCAAGCGGCGAGTCCAGCTATGACATGCTGCCGGGGCTTGGACCGGAATGTTTTGAGCAGCAGCCAGCCGACTGGGAGGCGGCCCTTACCACCGCCATGGCTGACCTCCGCCGCAAGCTCACCGCCATGCAGGTCGAGATGGAGGTGCTGGCCATCGGCATCTCCGGCCAGATGCACGGTGAGGTGCTCACTGACGCCAGCGGTGAGCCAGTCGGCCCGGTCCGGCTCTGGTGCGATGGCCGTAACGAGGCCGAGGGAGATGAGTTGACTGCGCGGCTCGGGGCAAAGTGTCCCAAACGGATGACCGCCGTTCGGTGGCTCTGGACCATTCGCAACCGGCCAGAGCAGGCCGCCCGCACCGCCCACCTGACCACACCAGCCGGCTGGATCGCCCAGCGGCTCACTGGTGACTGGGCCCTCGGCATCGGCGACGCCGCCGGCATGTTTCCAATTGATCAGGCGACACTCGACTATGACCAAACGATGCTCAACGCGTTCGACGACCTCGCCAATGCGGCGGCCGCCGCCAGTCTGCCGGGCACGGCCCTGCCCAGCCTCGCCGAACTACTGCCAGCAGTTCGTCGAGCAGGCGAGGACGCCGGCTCGCTCAATGCCCGCGGTGCTGAACTGCTCGGCCTGCCTCAGGGTGTGCCGGTCGCCCCGGCGGAGGGTGACCAGCCGGCGGCCCTTGCCGGCTCGCTGATCGCCGCCCCGGGCCAGGTCTCGATGAGCTTTGGCACCAGCGTCGTGGCCAACTCGGTGGGTGACCGGGCCTTCCAGGGCATTTCCCGGGCGATCGACCACTTCTGTGCCCCCGACGGCCGGCCGATCAACATGGTCTGGCTGCGAAACGGCACCACCGCCATGAACATGGTGGTGGGGATGTTTGGGGGTGACTTTGCCGCCATCATGCCGCAGGTGCTCGCAGCCGCCGACGACTGTGGCGGCCTGCTGGCCCTGCCCTTCATGGATGACGAGCCGGGATTGGGCGTTTCACGAGGGGGCACAGCACTGGTGCTTGGCCTCAATGCCACTGCCGGCACGCCCGGCAATGCCGTCAAGGCGATGCTGCTGGCGACAATTTTCAATCTTAAAATCGGCAGTGATGAGCTCGACCGGCAGGGCTATCCGCGAAGCGAGATTATTCTTTCGGGCGGGCTGGTCAGGACACCGCAGCTCGGGCAACTGGTTGCCGATGCGTTCAACACCCCGGTGACAATCCTGGCCGGCGGTGAAGAGGGGACTGCCTGGGGCTCGGCCCTGCTGGCCAAGTTCCGTGGAGAAACGCTCGCCGGTCGGGCCACTGACTGGGCAGGCTTCTTAGCCAGCCAGCCGACTGGCAGCCCAACCCGATTCACACCACAACTGGCCGCAGTCGGCGTGCTTGAACATGTCTTCGCCCGCTACCGGCAGCTGGTCAATCTGCAGAGCCAGCTAGAACTGACGAGCGCCCGCCCCGCCGATTGAAAAATTTCAGCGAAACTC
>RFVE01000221.1 GCA_009922585.1 Planctomycetia bacterium | reverse complement strand
CTTCAGCACTCCGAACACGATGGACATCGTGATGAAAGCCCAGGCACAGATTGCCGCCGTGCTGATCAGCTGCACGGTGAAGAAGCTGCCGACCGATTCGATACCGTCGGGAAGATCTCCAAAGATGCCGGTAGCCAGACCACCCCAAACACCGCAGAGGCCGTGCACAGGCCAAGCACCAACCGGATCGTCGATCTTGAGCTTCTCAAGCAGCAAGATACCGGACACTACAAGCAGGCCACCGACGAGCCCAATGATGAGAGACTCGACCTGAGAAACCCGGTCACAGTTAGCGGTGATGGCAACAAGCCCACCGAGTACACCGTTGAGCGCCATCGTCACGTCCGGCTTCCCGAACAATACCCATCCCACAATCAGTGCCGTGACTGCCCCAGCCGCAGCCGCAAGGGTCGTCGTCAGAGCAATGTAAGTCGTGGCATTTGCATTGGCTGCACCCGCGTAGGTCAACTGGCTGCCTGGATTGAATCCGTACCAACCCACCCAGAGGATGAACACGCCAAGGGCCGCAAAGGAAATGTTGTGACCGGGAATCGGCATACTCTTTCCATCACTCGTAAACCTTCCAATTCTCGGGCCGAGAAAAATTGCACCAGCGAGGCCGGCAAAGCCACCAACGGCATGAACCACGACGCTTCCAGCAAAATCCTGAAAGCCCATCGCATCGAAGTAGCCAGCACCCCACTTCCACGAGCCACTGATTGGATAGATCAGCCCCGTGAGAATTGCACTGTAGACAAGATAGGCCGAGAACTTCATTCGTCCGGCGACCGCTCCCGAGACGATCGTCGCTGCCGTGGCTGCAAAAGCCACCTGGAAGAGGAAGTCGGCGTACGAGCTGTAATCACCATATCCAGTGCCGTCGGACTCGACGACAAACGGTGAAATCCCGCCAAGCCAGCCCGGCACAATCCATGAATCACCCGGGTACATCAGGTTGAACCCGATGAAGAGGTAGAGAATCACACCGATACTCAGATCCATGACATTCTTGGCCAGAATATTGACCGCATTCTTGGCAGAATTGAGTCCAATTTCGACCATGGCGAAGCCGGCCTGCATGAACAGCACGAGAACCGCGCAGATGAACATGATCAGCGTGTTCAACGCGTAGTCGTTCTCTGCGATGTAGGCAGCAAGAGGGTCTGCAGCCGCTTCAACTTCGGCCGCTTCTTCAGCAGGTGTTTCGGCAGGTTCAGCGGCTGGTGCTTCTGCCGCTTCCTCTTGAGCCACTGCAACAGTCGGAAAGGCCGACACGACCAGCCCCACCGCAAGACACGTGGCAACTCCAATGAGCAGCCCGTATAGCCATCGATCCCCAAACGTCTTCATGACAAGCCTCCGCCTTCAATTAGGAGTTTCTGGAAGGGAGAGTAGGAACGGTGTCCTACCCTGCAGCACGTCACACCGTCGTGGTGTGCAAACGTGCTACGTTGGTAGAAAGGGGCAAAGGGTGTGCCAAAATCAGGATGCATCCTTCACAATCTGTCCAAAACCCCAAAAACGTCCTGCATAGCGACCTTCTCGCGGAGGATCGATTATTTATCTGGGCCGGTCGGATCACTGGAAGGCCCAGCCCTCAGCCTGTTCTCAAGGCAGCAGTGCCCCGAACAGAAGCAGTTCGGACTTGTTCTGGCTCAGAACGTCACCACCCGGGTGTCCGGCGGAGGCACCTCGCCAACGCCTGCCTGCCGGCTGAGATCGGCATCGAGCTTCGCCACGAGGTGGCCATCAACGGCGAGACCGGCCCGCTCGAGGAAATTGGCCAGCAGCCGGAAGCCTCCCTGCGTCAGGATCGACTCTGGATGAAACTGCACGCCGTAGAGAGCGGCCTGCTCATCAGCCACCGCCATCACCACGCCATCGACCGTCCGGGCGGTCACCGCCAGGCCTGGCGGCAGTGTTGTCGCATCAGCCACCAACGAGTGATACCGACAGGCCCGGAGCGGACTGGGCAGCCCCGCGAAGAGGTTCGTGGCATCATGGAAGACCTCGCTGGTGCGGCCATGGCGGGGCTCGGTTGCCCGGACAACCCGGCCACCCTCCGCTGCCACGATCGCCTGGTGACCGAGGCAGACACCAAGGATCGGCATCAACCCGCGGAACTGCTGAATGCAGGCGACCGAAAAACCGGCCTCGGCCGGTGAACAGGGGCCGGGAGAGATCACGACTGCCAGCGGGTTGTGGGCAGCCACCGTGGCAGGCTCAGTTGTCTGACTGGGCAGCACCACCACCTCGGCCCCCAGCAGCTGGATGTACCGGGCCAGGTTAAAGACGAAGCTGTCACGGTTGTCGAGCACGACGATCATGTCACGTCCTCCCCGGCAACGGCTGCAATCACCCGGAGCATACCCTCGGCCTTGTGGAGGCTTTCGGCATATTCGGCTGCCGGCTCGCTTCCAGCGGTGATGCCTCCACCGGCCGAAAAAAGAATCTCGTCAGACCGCACGACAAAGGTCCGAATCAGCAGATTAAAGTCGGCTGACCCGTCGAAGCCGACGTAGCCGAGACTCCCGCAGTAGGCTCCCCGGGCGTCGCGCTCCAATTCACCAATGATCTCGCAGGCCCGCTGTTTAGGGGCTCCGGTCACGCTGCCGCCGGGAAAACTTGCGAGGAGAGCGTCGAGTGGCCCAGCGCCGACGGCCAGCCGGCCGGTCACAACTGACACCAGGTGCTGAACGTAGCGAAACCGTTCAAGCCGGCAGAGTGCTTCAACTGCCACGCTCTCCGGGCGACAAACCCGCGCAAGGTCGTTTCGCACCAGATCAACTATCATGACGTTTTCGGCCCGATCCTTCTCGCTCGCCCCCAGGTCAGCTCCGGCCCAGAGATCAGCCTCGGGGCTGGCCAGCATCCGCCGCGTCCCCTTGATCGGGTGCATCCAGACCCGATCCCTCGTCACCTTGAGGAACCGCTCGGGTGACATGCTGGCAAGACACGCATTCCCCACCGCGAAGAAGCCGGCAAAGGGGGCGGGGTTAAGCCGGCGGGCCTGCCGATAGAGTTCCCGGGCGTCGCAGGCCAGCGGCACCCAGAATTGCTGGGCGAGGTTGACCTGAAAGATGTCGCCTGCCCGCACATAGTCGATGCCGGCCTGAACCATGGCCTGGTACTCGGCCGGGCCATGGGTTGAGAAGACTCCCCTGTTCCCCGCCAGCGGCACCATGCCGTCCGGGGCGGACCCTGATACTGCTTGAGCCGGTGTCTGCCGCGTGCTGACTGTTTGGCTGTCGGCCGGATGCAGCGGCTCGGACTGCGAGGCACCGAGCAGCTCCAGTTGCCCCTCAAGCCGCTCTGTTGCCCGACGCCGTCGACCGGCAGGCCCGCTGGCCGGCAGGCCTTGGGAGATCACCCAGCCACGCCGACGGTCGTGATCAAATGCATAGACCACGTCATAGACACCAAGTTGCAGCAGAGATGCGTTTGATCGCTTGTCCACTGCGGGCTCGACCCCCAGCAGCGCAAGACCGGCGTCAAACGAAATCAGCCCAGCAAGTCCGCCCTGAAAGGGAGGAAGCCCGGGGATCGTTGGGCAGCGGCATTCCTTTAACAGTTGCTGCATCTCGGCCAGCGCAGCGCGAACCTGAGTGGCAGCGGAAGCAGCGGGAACCGCAAAGCTGAAGATCGGGTCGGCGGCGAGAAAGGAGAACCGGTCCAGCGGCCCAGCAGTGGCCGGCCTGCCCTGCTCGGCAATCGCCTCCTGACCAGTCATGCTCGCCGAACTGCTATCGAGAAACAGCAGGCCGTTGAGCGGACCGAGGCCCGCAAAAACCTCCTCCACCCCAAGCTCGGCGGGCAGTTCCGCAACCACCGCCCCTGAGGCAGTCGACCAGTGACGCAGCGATCCTAGTTTCATTCGGTTCCGTCCATCGCCTTCAGGATTGCGAGCGGTTCACCGGGGGCACCGATTCCGATACAGCCGGCACCCGGGCCGCAGCCGCTGAAGGGCCGCAGCCAATTTCTGGCTCGGTGAGATGCCCCCAGTCGAGGGCCTGATCCTGCCGGTAATCCTTGCCGAGGGTGAGGGCCGTGACTGCCTTGGCCATCTCATAGCCAAGATAGAACGCATGGCTGGCATCGACATCGTCCCG
>RFVE01000023.1 GCA_009922585.1 Planctomycetia bacterium | reverse complement strand
CTCCGACAATCACCTCGCCTTCGGCTGCCAGCAGCAGTTGCAGGCTGTTTTCCATCGTCTGTCGGGCCGCAGTCGTCAGGTAGATCAGTAGATTCCGGCAGCAGATCAGATCGAAATGGCCAGCTGCCGCCGTCAGCAACCGTTGCTGGTCGTGGGGATCGAGTAGGTTTGCCGTGATGAACGTTACCGGCTGACGGACCTGGGGCCTGACATCCCAACCCTCAGGTGTTTGCGTGAACCACCGGTCGCAGAGGCTGGCGTCGGTGGCACGAAACGCGTTGTCAGTGTAGACGCCCCGGCGGGCTGCCGCGATCGCCCGCTCACTGATATCGGCAGCGACGATCCGGAAGCAGTCCGCAGGCACGCCGGCCTGAAGCAGTGACAGAGACAGCGAGTAGGCCTCTTCACCGGCAGCGCAGGGGCCAGACAGGATGGTGGCTTGAGGCTGCTGTCGCAGGATGCGTTCAACGACATGAACGGCGTGATTGAAGATCTTCGGCTCGCGGAGAAACCAACTCTCCGAAACAACAATGGCCTCGATCAGTCGTTGCCAGCCATCAGCCATGGCGGTCAGTTGCCCGCCCTCGGTGCCTGCTCCCGCTCCGGCTGCATCGGGCCAGACGCAGCGAATGGCCCGGGCGACGCTCTCCTCTCCCAGCCGCTCGACATCGAGTCCGATGGTTGTTCGCAACTGTTCGCCGACAGCGGTGAGCACCGGAGCCGGAACTGCCGCATCATCAGTAACCGCAGGAACGTCAGCGGACGAGTCTTGAGCCGACGGTTTCATGATGACGGCTCGACGGCATCCGATTTGGTAGTCGGCACGTTAGGAGACGAGCCGGCAAGTCCCAGGAGCGTTGTCAATTGGGGCTCTGGTAGGATCGAATCAACGGCCAGCAGTTGGGCGGCCTCGGGAGAGCCCGCGCTACCGGCCAATTCGACAAGCGGGCCGAAGGGCCCGGCAGTGGTGAGCGGTCGGGAAGGGGGAGACGCCGCCCCCACGATACCGATCACGTCCTCTGCAACTAACGCAATCAGCGGCTCTGCGGCGACGGCATTTTCGCTGCTGGCCAACTGAACAACGATGGTCCGAGTGCTGAGACGATCCCGGCACCGCCTGCCGGCGATGATCTGTCCGAGGTCGATCGCGGGCAGCAACTGACCTCGGTAGCGGATTACCCCCAGCACCTCTTCCGGCTGTCGCGGGAGCGGACGGGAACTAACCAGCGGCAGCACTTCGACAATCTGACGGGTGTCGATGCCGTAGCGGCGGTCATTCATTGAGAAAGTCAGAAGCTGCACGGCCGAGGTCTCCGGCGGTCATTCAACCGGTCCCATTGTGGCCTCCGTCACCCCGCAGGTGAAATGCGTTTCGGGGGTGAGAAGATTTTTCTGCCGATGGCTATCCAGCCTTGGCACGCAGCCTTCGCTTGTCGTCCTCGGCTACCCGCAGCCGCAGCGTCGCTGCCGGCGTTGGTGGGCCTCGTCGTTCCTGGACGAACCCACGGCGGCCCTCGGCAAGGAAGGTATGCAGATGGGCCGCGAGGCCTGTCGTGAATTCGACCCTGAGCGCCTCAAGCACCTCCACCCAGGGCAAACCGCGTCGATAGATGACCCGGTAGGCGGCCTTGAGGGTCGCGATTTCGTCATTCGAGTAGCCAGCCCGTCGCAGGCCGACCGTGTTGAGGCCAACGACGCTACCAGTCTGGCCGTCAATGAGCATGAAGGGAGGGACGTCCTGCACCACCCGGGCATGGCCGCCGACCATGGCGAAGCGACCGATGCGGCAGAACTGATGAACCGCCACGGCTCCCGAGACGAAGGCCCGATCTTCGACGGTGACATGACCACCAAGCAGGGCATTGTTGGCAAGGATGCAACTGTTGCCCACGCAGGCATCATGTCCGAGATGGGCCCCAGCCATTAGATAGTTGTGGCTGCCGACGAGCGTTTGGCTGTCTGACTTCAGGGCCCGGTGGATCGTCACTCCCTCTCGAAAGACATTGTGGTCGCCGATGAGAAGGGTGCCAATGTCGCTGGGCTGCGCAACGTGCTGCGGACGCCCACCAAGCACCGCATGCTCACAAATTTCGTTATGGCAGCCGAGTCGAGTCCCCGACTTGATCACCGCTCCATTTGCTACGGAGCAGTAGTCGCCGAGCCGAACACCGGCTTCGATCGTTGCGAAAGCCGCCACGGTTACGCCGACGCCGAGTTCGGCTTCCGGGCTTACTGCGGCCAGAGGGTGAATACTCACAGGGTGCCTGCAACAAGAAAGATGCGATGAGGCGAGTCTTCACCGCCTCCGGCGGTTTATCGGTCTCGGCGGCACTTGGATTCAATGCCATTTTGGAAGGTTCGCTACAGGTCGCCGGGCCCTCCCTGTTTGCCAGGTTGCCGCGAAGCCCGGGGAGTACGTAACGTCTCAGCCGGGGCGATTTCCAAACGGGACGCTACAATGCACGAGACCGACGATTTTCAACGATTCCCGTTTGCAGAAGGGACTGGCAGCTGATGCCGACGCCTGATGAGGCCTACGCGGCCGCCGAAAAACTCAAGGACGAGGGCAAACTCGAAGAAGCTGTCACGGCCCTTGAGACACTGGTTGCCGAGCAGCCCGACTTTGCGTTGGCTCATTCGGCCCTCTCAGCCTGGTGTACCAGGCTGGAGCGGCATGAAAAGGCGGTGGAGCACGCCCGCAGGGTGTGCGAACTCGAGCCCAACGAGCCCTTCAGCTACACGGCATTGAGCGTAGCCTGCATGAAGGCTGGCAAAATTCCCGAGGCTGAGGATGCCCTCGCCCGCGCCCGCACGATGCAGGGCTGACACTGTCTCCAGTGAATGCCACGGTGCCGGTTCGGTCGCTTCCGCTCTCGGCTTCCGGCGTGAATGCCGCGGTACAGGCGGGGCGGGATCTGTCTGGAAGCCGCCAGCAGAAGCTGGCGGATCGGTCCGCTCACAGGTTGTTCAATGCGAGAGGGGGGAGTCGAACCCCCACACCTTTTGGGTACTGGAACCTAAATCCAGCGCGTCTGCCAATTCCGCCACTCTCGCTGGCTTGATCAATTCAATTCTACCTTGGCATTGTTGTTCCGGCGTCAAAGGTTTTCCAGGAAACGCTGCAGGTTGCCGCCGTCACCGGGTGGCCAGCGTGCCAGTACCCACTGCCGCAGCACGGTTTCCGGTGCATCGCTGGCCGCCACCCCGTCGGGGGCGAGCGGTGGAAATTCCGCCGGGTGCTTCCGACCCGGGTGACTGACCCGAGTGAAGGTGAGTTCGAGCGATCTCACTGCTGCTGCTGGTGGATGCCGCCGGTTCCAGTCTGCCACCAGCCCCGCCGCGACCGTCGGACGCAGTGATTCCTGCCGTGGTTTGGGTAATTCCCAAAACAGCTTGTGCCAGCGATGGTTGGGGAGTGACCAGAACCCACCGCCTGGGCGGACCGGCGTGTAGGGTTGCCCCTGCCTCAGCAGATCGACGACTCGCCCGTCAGCCAGCACTGTTCTGGCAGTCACCCACTGCTCCACCGGGCCGAGGTCTCCAAACATTGCCCAGCCCTGATCCAAACAGAGCAGGTTGACCGCCGTGGCCAGCCAGGTGGGGGGCTGTTGCCGTGGCCGTAGTGTGGCCTGGATCGCTGCGGCTACCGCGATGATGCATCCGCATGCGACTACGAGATTACGGAGGCTCTGCCAACGCAGGTGGTTGCCCGTCGACCGACCTGAGCTGGGCGAATCGGAACAGCCGCCAAGCGGCAGCAGCGTCAGCCAGGCGGCGATGCCCACCGGGGAAAACAGGCCCACGGTCATGGTGCACCAGATTCCGAGGTGAAACACGATGAACACAAGTGCAATGCCCCGGCGAACTCGCTGGCTTCCGGAGCAGAGATAGGCCAGCGGCCCGACGAGTTCGACTACCACTGTTCCCCACAACCAGTAGTCACCAGCGTTGAGAGCCGGCGCGGTCCGCCGCAGCAGGCTGACCCAGATCACCCAGGCCAGAATGCAAGCCAGGGGTGTGAACAGCCCGATCAGTAGCATGAGACCGGCCAGCGCCTCGAGGCCCAGCACCAGCCCCTGCCAGCGAAGGTCGGCAGACACAAAACTGAGCGACCAGCAGCCAGGGCCGAGATAATCCTGCAGCACAGGCAGCGGAAAAACGCCATCTGGACTCAGAAACAGCCAGAAATCACGGCTCCGCAGGCCGGCATCGGCAATCAGCAGGCAGCCGGCCGCGATGCGGAACAGGGCGAGGTTCCGGCAGTCGAGGCGGGCGGCCGAACGAACGCTGGCCGCCAGCACGCCGGCAGGTTGAATGAGGGGCAGAGGCTGCACTGAGCGAGAGTTCCGGGGCGTTTCTTGAAGGAACGTCGCTGCGAAACTACAACAGCGAAGTGAGTTCGGGCCACCGCAGCGTTTTTTGCGAGTTCTGACGGACTGCGGACGGCCCTCGGTTCTTGACATCGACACAGGAGACCTTTCATGCACGCACCGCTTGTGGTGCTCGGTGGCGGACCGGGCGGCTATGCAGCAGCTTTTCTGGCCGCCGACCTTGGCATGGAGGTGACACTTGTCGAAAAAGACCCCCGTTTGGGTGGCACCTGCCTGTTGCGGGGCTGCATTCCCTCCAAAGCGCTCCTGCATGTCGGCCGGGTGCTGGCGGAGGTCCGCGAGATGGACGAGTGGGGCATCAGCTTCGCGAAGCCGACCATTGCCATCGATGCCCTGCGGGCCCGCAAAGAAAAGGTGATTGGAGCCCTCACCGGCGGGCTGGCGCAGCTGGCCAAACGGCGGAATGTCCGCGTTGTGCAGGGGGAGGCTCGCTTCGCCGATTCCGGCACCCTGGCAATCGCCTTGGCTGACGGAGGCAGCGAAACACTTACGTACGACCACTGTATTCTCGCCAGTGGCTCCCGACCGGCCAAGATTCCGGCCTTCGATATCGGCAGCCCGCGAGTGATGGACTCAACCAGCGCGCTGGAGTTGGCTGATATCCCAGAATCGTTGCTGGTGATCGGCGGCGGCTACATTGGCTTGGAGATGGGAACGGTCTATGCCGAACTCGGCTCGCAGGTGTCAGTGGTCGAACTGACAAATGGCTTGCTGCCCGGAGCCGATCGTGACCTGGTCAAGCCGCTTGCCAAACGGCTTGAAGGACTTTTCACAGCGATCCGCCTCGAAACCAAGGTGGTACGGCTGGAAGATCGAGGCGACGGTATCGAGGTCTTTTTCGAGGGGCCGGACGGCGCGACCAGTCAGACATTTTCTCGGGTGCTTGTGGCGGTCGGCCGGCGACCCAACTCTGACGGCATCGGCCTTGAAAACACCGATGTCGTGATTGATGCCAAGGGGTTCGTTGGGGTGGACGGCCAGCAGCGGACAGCCGATCCCCGCATTCTTGCGATCGGCGATGTCTGTGGTGAGCCGATGCTGGCTCACCGGGCCAGTCATCAGGGGAAGGTTGCCGTTGAGGTGTTGCACGGCGAACCGGCACTTTTTGAGCCCCGGGCCATTCCCGCGGTGGTCTTCACTGATCCCGAAATCGCCTGGGCCGGGCTGACGGAACATGAGGCAGCTGCCGCCGGCCGAGAGGTCGAAATCAGCCGCTATCCTTGGGCGGCCAGCGGCCGGGCTCATGCCCTTGGGCGAATTGACGGCATGACCAAAATGCTGGTTGATCCCGAGAGCGACCGGGTGCTTGGCGTTGGCATCGTCGGCCCCGGTGCCGGAGAGCTGATCGCCGAGGGAGCTCTGGCGATCGAAATGGGCTGCTCAGCCCTCGATCTCTCCGAGACAATCCACCCCCATCCCACGCTCGGTGAAACGGTCGCCTTTTCCGCCGAGAATTATTTCGGAGTGGCGACAGAGATCTATCGCCCACGAACTGAGGCGGCAACTCGGTAGGCGGTCATAGCGGTTCCCGGTTCTTTTACCGGGCAACGGCAGCAGGCTTTACGGCTGCTGCCTGCGTCGGGATAATCAAAAAACTAAACAGTTTTCGCCTTGGAGAAACCGATGGCCAGTTCCGAGTTGGACCAGTCCCGCAGTGGTGTTTCAGGTGTCGGGGCGGTCGACGCGGAAGCCGCGTCCGGCAACGGGGCGTTGCCTCCTGGTGCCCATGGTCAGATGTCAATCGGCCAGGAGAGTGATTCAACCAGCGGCCAGCCCCAGCGGGCCGACGGTGTGGTCGCCGTCGATGCCGATCCGACCGAGACCCAGGAGTGGCTTGATTCGCTCCGGTATGTGCTGGAAAGCCGGGGGGCTGACCGAGCCAGCTACCTGCTGCATGCGGTCGAGCAAGAGGCCTATCGGCTGGGGGTGCAGATTCCCTTCGTCGTCACCACGCCCTACATCAACACAATTCCGACCGACCGTCAGGCTCCGTTCCCGGGTAACCGTGAACTGGAGCGGCGGATCAAGAGCATCATCCGCTGGAACGCGATGGCGATGGTCGTCCGGGCCAATCGTGAAGACAAGAGCATTGGTGGCCACATCTCCACCTTCGCCTCCTCCGCCACACTCTATGAAGTCGCCCTCAACCATTTCATCCGGGGCCGCGGCGACGACTACTCCGGAGACCAGGTCTATTTCCAGGGTCACGCTTCGCCGGGCATTTACGCTCGGGCGTTCGTCGAGGGGCGGCTGACTGAGAAGAACCTTGAAAACTTCCGCCGCGAACTCGCCGATGGAGGTGGGCTGTCGAGCTATCCGCATCCTTGGCTCATGCCCGGGTTCTGGGAGTACCCCACGGTCTCGATGGGCCTGGGCCCGATCATGGCGATTTATCAGGCCAGGTTCAACAAATACCTCCAGGATCGCGGCATCAAGGACACCAGCAAGCAGCGGGTTT
This sequence comes from Planctomycetia bacterium, assembly GCA_009922585.1. Lineage (GTDB taxonomy): Bacteria > Planctomycetota > Planctomycetia > Pirellulales > UBA1268 > UBA1268. Next base: position 16,414 of record RFVE01000023.1, on the reverse strand, counting down.
GGTGCTTCATCGGTGACGGCGAGTGTGACGAACCGGAAACCCTCGGGGCTATTTCGCTGGCTACCCGCGAAGGGCTCGACAACCTGGTGTTCGTCATCAACTGCAATCTCCAGCGGCTCGACGGCCCGGTTCGCGGGAATGGCAAGATCATTCAAGAACTGGAGGGGGTCTTCCGTGGGGCTGGCTGGAATGTGATTAAGGTGATCTGGGGCGAGGAGTGGGATTCGCTGCTTGCCCAGGATGACCATGGCCTGTTGGTGCAGCGGATGGGCGAGGTGGTCGACGGCCAGTACCAAAAGTACGTGGTCATGCCCGGCAGCTACATCCGCGAGCATTTCTTCGGCACCGACCCGCGGCTGGCCGAGATGGTTGCCCATCTCTCGGATGAAAAACTGAAGAAACTCCGCCGCGGCGGCCATGATCCTGAAAAGGTTTTTGCCGCCTACCACAAGGCGGTCAATGACCGTGATATGCCGAATCGGCCGACGGTGGTCATCGCCAAGACGATCAAGGGCTATGGTCTGGGCGAAGTGGGTGAGGGGCGGAACGTCACCCACCAGCAGAAGAAACTCAACGAAGAAGAGTTGCGGGCTTTCCGCTCACGGTTTGGTATTCCGATTTCGGATGACGAGGTGGCCAAAGCGCCGTTCTACAAGCCGGCTGATGACTCGCCCGAGATGAAATATCTTCGGGAGCGACGGGAGGCCCTCGGCGGCTACGTCCCGACCCGCCCTCTGACTGGTCCACTGCTCAAGACGCCGTCGCTCGACGAGTATCGGCCCTTTATCGAGAAGAGTGCCGGACGTGAAGTCTCGACTACCACCGGGGCGGTCACCCTGATGGCCTCGCTGCTGAAGGACAAGTCGGTCGGAAAGTACATCGTGCCGATCGTGCCTGATGAGTCGCGGACCTTCGGCATGGATCCACTCTTCAAACAGTGCGGCATCTATGCCCACACTGGCCAGCTCTACGAACCGGTCGACTCCGATCAGCTGTTGTACTACCGCGAGGCGAAGGACGGGCAGATTCTGGAGGAGGGAATCACCGAGGCTGGCAGCATGTCGAGCTTTGTCGCGGCAGGCACGGCTTATTCGAGTCACGGTGTCCCGATGATCCCGATTTTCATCTACTACTCGATGTTCGGGTTTCAGCGGATCGGCGATCTGATCTGGGCCGCCTGCGACATGCGGGCCCGCGGGTTCATGCTGGGTGGCACCGCCGGCCGTACAACGCTGGCGGGTGAGGGGCTGCAGCATCAGGATGGCCACAGTCACCTCTTCGCGATGGCCTATCCGACGGTTCGGGCCTATGACCCCGCCTTCGTCTACGAGGTGGTGACAATCATGCTCGAAGGCATGGATCGGATGTATGCCAAGGGCGAGGACTGGATCTATTACATCACGGTCTACAATGAAAATTATGAGATGCCGCCGATGCCCCCTGGCTGTGAGGAGGGGATTCTCAAGGGCATGTACCGGCTTCGTGACGTGGCTGCAGTGAAACCGGCAGCCGATGTTCCGCAGGTCCAGTTGCTGGGTTCGGGGGCGATCCTCCGTGAGGTTTTACGGGCAGCTGAGCTGTTGGCGGAGTCGTGGGGTGTTTCGAGTACCGTTTGGAGCGTTACCAGCTGGAAGGAGTTGCGTCGGGAAGCCCAGGAGTGTCGCCGCTGGAATATGTTGCACCCCGAGGCCGAACCACGGCAGAGCTACTTGGAAACTACCCTGGCTGCCGCCGAGGGAGTCTTTGTGGCGGCCAGCGATCATGTGCGGGCCGTGCCCGAGCAGCTTGACCCCTGGATTCCGGGCGGCCTCTTCACGCTTGGCACCGATGGCTTTGGTAGGAGCGAGACCCGGGGGCCGCTGCGGCGGCACTTCGAGGTCGACGCCGAGTGCATCGTCGTTGGTACGCTCTATCAACTGGCCCAGCGGGGCGTGATCGGTGCCGATCAGGTGACTCAGGCGATCGAGACACTCGGTGTCGATCCTGAGAAGGTCGATGCCGCCATGGCCTGACGCCGGCTGGCGGACGCAAATTTCCTTGTGGTGCGGGCGTGCTCGTCCGAAACATCTGGTACTATTGGAAGATCAGGACCACGTGGCTGGCAGCCTTCTCCGGCCAACGGGTTGAGCCCATTTTCAGCGACGTTTTGACCACCTTGTGAGCAAGCATGGCGACAGCATTCACACTGCCCGATCTGGGTGAGAACATTGACTCTGGAGACGTCGTGTCGGTTCTGGTGGCCCCGGGTGACACGGTCAAGCCTGGCCAGGCCGTGCTTGAGGTCGAGACCGACAAGGCGGTCATCGAGGTGCCCTGCCCGCCGGGCGGTGTTGTCAAGGAGGTGCTGGTCAAAAAGGGTGAGACGGTTTCGGTTGGCCAGCAGTTGCTGTCGCTTGAGGCGGTGGGTGCCGCTGCTGCGGTTCCGCCTACCCCCGCCCCGGCTACGGCCCGCCTGTGGCTGTCGCTGAACCTACTCCCGTAGCGGAGCCTGCCCCCGCAGCCGATTCCAACGGAAGGGCGGCTGCCGAAAGCGGCCACCAGGCTGCTGCAGAACCTGCTGGACCTGCGGTGAGGCGACTGGCTCGTGAACTTGGGGTCGACCTGGCTCGCGTCACTGGCAGTGGTCCGTCCGGTCGGATTGTTCGCGAGGATGTTGTGGCGGCTGTCCGCCGTGCCGGTAGTGGTGGCGTCGCGGTGCAACAGGCTGTTGCTGGCGGCGGAGAGCGGGACGAGTGGGGGCCGATTCATCGCGAGCAGATGTCCCGGATGCGGAAGACAATTGCTGCCAACATGGTTCGCAGTGTCTCGACTATTCCCCACTTGACCAATTTTGACGACGCCGATGTCACCGAGTTGGAGCGGTTGCGGAAAGAAAGCGCCGCTGAGTACGCCAAAACGGACGTCAAGCTCACGGCTCTGGCCTTTGTCGTCAAGGCCGTCAGTCTGTCGCTGCGGCAGCATCCAGTGGTGAATGCCTCGGTTGATATGGAAAAGGGTGAGTTGATCTACAAGGATTACGTCAACGTCGGTCTGGCGGTCGACACGCCACGTGGGCTGGTGGTGCCAGTCCTACGGGACTGCGATCGGCAATCGATTCCGCACATTGCCCAAGAAATTGCCCAGACTGCTGAAAAGGCGAAGAATGCACAATATGGTGTTGAAGACCTCCGTGGCGGGACCTTCACCATCAGCAATCTTGGCGCCATCGGAGGAAGCTATTCGACGCCGATCATCAACTGGCCTGAGGTGGCCATTCTGCTGATTGGTCGGTCCCGGAAGTTGCCTGTTGTCGTCGATGATCGGATCGAACCCCGCCTGATGATGCCTTTGTCGCTATCGTATGACCATCGGGTCATTGATGGTGCCTTGGCGGCCAGATTTCTGAAGGAAGTGATCGGCTACCTCGAAAGCCCCGGCCGGCTGTTGCTGGCCATGTGACCTACGGAACCCCACCGTGACCACCACCACGAGCATTGATTCGGCCGGGACGGCGAATCTTGCGTTTCTAGAGGATCTCTTCGCCCAGTATCAGAGCGACCCTGCGAGCGTGCCGGCTGATTGGCGGCGATACTTTGATTCACTCTTCAGTGATTCTGGGCCACAACTGTCCAACGGTCACGCGAGCAACGGGCATGCCGTGGCCGCTGTGCTGTCGGCCGAGCCATCCTCGCCAGCGGTGGTGGAAGACGCCAGTCTGGCTCCGCCGCCCCCCTCGCTGCCGGCTAAATCTCCAACAACTGCCTCCGTGCGTCCTGCTGTGGGCCTGCTTGAGGACGACACCATGGTCTCTCCTGAAGGCATTGCCACCGGTCACGCGGTGGCGATCGCTGAAGGCGTTGTCTCGCTGCCCGACGCACCGGCGGGTGAAGAAAAGCCAGCCCCGCTGCCTGATGCCGTGCGGCGGAGCGGCGATGAGCGGTTTGCCTTCCTGCAGGACCGGGTTGACCAGTTGGTGCGTGCCTACAGGGTCCGGGGGCATCTCACGGCCGATATCGATCCGCTGGGCCGTCCCCGGCCGGGCCTCCCGGAACTCGACCCCGCTTTCTATGACCTGACCGAAGAGGACATGGACCGGGTGTTCTCGACCGATACCATCGAGGGCCCGCAGTCGATGTCGCTGCGGCAGATCATTCGGCGGTTGCACAACACCTATTGCCGATCGATCGGTGTGCAATTCATGCACATGGACGACCTGTTGGTGCGGCAGTGGCTCCAGGTGAGGATGGAGGGCTGTGAGAACCGGATCCAGCTTGACCGCCGGCAGCAGTTGCGAATCTATCGGCAGATGACGACGGCCGCTGTCTTTGAAGAGTTCATTCAGAAGCGGTTCCTCGGCTCAAAGAGCTTTTCACTGGAAGGTTCTGAGAGCCTCATTCCGTTGGTTGAGATGGCCATTGAGCGGGCCGCCTCTCAGGACATCAACGACGTAGTGATGGCCATGGCTCACCGTGGCCGGCTCAACGTGTTGGCCAACATCATGGGCAAGAGCCCGCAGCGGATCTTCCGTGAGTTTGCCGACCTTGACCCCGAACTGCATGTCGGCCGAGGCGATGTGAAATACCATCTTGGCCACTCGACCGACTACGTGGCTGAGAATGGCCGCAAGGTGCATCTCACGCTCTGCTTCAATCCGAGCCATTTGGAGTACGTCAATCCGGTGGCGATTGGCCGAATGCGGGCCCGTCAGGATCGCTCCTCAGATCGGGCCCGGCAGCATGGCATGGTGGTGCTGATCCACGGTGATGCCGCATTTGCCGGCGAAGGGATCATTCAAGAGACGCTCAACCTCAGCGAACTCGACCCGTACCGGGTTGGGGGCACTCTGCATGTGATCGTGAATAATCAGATCGGCTTTACCACCGGGCCGCAGGAGTCTCGTTCGTGCATCTACGCCACCGACGTGGCAAAGATGCTGCAGATCCCAATTTTTCACGTGAACGGAGAGGATCCTGAGGCGGTGGCCCAGGTGGTGAGTCTGGCGATGGACTTCCGCCGTGAGTTCCAGCGGGATGTCGTCATCGACATGTACTGCTTTCGCCGCCGGGGGCACAACGAGGCTGACGAACCGGCGTTCACCCAGCCGGCCCTTTATCGGGTCATTGAGCAACAGCCGAGCGTCCATGAGAGCTATCTGAAAAAGCTGCTCACACTTGGTGAGGTGACCCGCGAAGAGGCGATGCGGATTGCCGACGAACACCGTGCTCGGCTCGATGCGGAACTGTCCGCTGCCAAACGCGAGGACTACGTTCACCGCAGTGACGTTGCCGGCGTCTGGGCCTTCTACATCGGCGGCCGTGAGAAGGAAGCGGCCGACGTCGAGACTGGGGTCCGTCGTGAAATGCTCTCCGACTTGCTGCGGCAACTCACGGTGTTGCCGGGTGGCTTTGAGCCACATGCCAAAATTCGCAAGTTGCTCGACGCCCGGCTGGCGATGGCTGATGGCACGCAGCCGCTCGACTGGTCGGCGGCAGAGGCGCTGGCGATGGGCAGTCTTGCCGTGCAGGGGTTGCGGGTCCGGCTGTCGGGCCAGGACAGCGAGCGGGGAACCTTCAGTCATCGTCATGCGGTCATCCATGACCGGGTTACCGACGACACGTTCTGCCCGCTGGCTCATCTGTCGGCCGATCAAGCGCCGGTGGAGATTTACAACAGCCCACTCTCAGAGTCGGGTGTGCTCGGCTTTGAGTATGGCTACAGCCTCGACTGTCCTGACGGGCTAGTCATGTGGGAGGCCCAGTTTGGCGACTTCGTCAATGTTGCCCAGGTAGTGATCGATCAGTTCATTGTCTCTGCCGAGGATAAGTGGAACAGGCTCTCGGGCATCGTCATGCTGCTGCCACACGGCTTTGAGGGCATGGGGCCTGAGCACTCCAGTGCTCGGCTCGAACGGTTCCTGCTGCTGGCGGCGAAGGACAACATTCAAGTGGTTCAGCCGACCACGCCCGCCCAATTGTTCCATTGTCTCCGTCGGCAGGTGCTGCGGATCTGGCGAAAGCCACTGGTGGTGATGACACCCAAGAGCCTGCTGCGGCATCCCAAGTGTGTTTCTACGCTTGAGGATCTTGCCGAGGGCAGCTTTCAGCGGGTGATTCCCGATCGGTCCGGTCGGCCTCCCGCGGGCATCCGGCGGGTGCTGCTGTGCACCGGGAAGGTTGCCTACGAACTGGAGAAGCGGCGTGAAGAGCTCGAGCGACAGGACGTGGCAATTGTGCGGTTCGAGCAGCTCTATCCGCTGCCGCGGAAGCCACTGGAAGAGGCCCTCGCCGGCTACGCAGATGGCACCCCGGTGATCTGGGTTCAGGAGGAGCCTGAGAACATGGGGGCCTGGCGGTTCCTGCGGATTCACTTTGGTGAGCGGCTCTTCGACCGGCTGCCCTTCTCCGGTGTCTGTCGCCAGAGTGCCGCTAGCCCAGCCACCGGCTCTAAGAAAAGCCACGATCTTGAACAGAATGAACTGCTTTCAGCCGCCTTCCACAGCTGATAGCTGCCGATGTTCGATGAGCCTGCCAAAGTCTCTCCACGGAATCAGCGTAGGTTGGCTATGCTTTGGCTTCGATAGGATCGGCTGGTTGTCCGAAGGTCGGGCGACCAATAGTCACAACAGGTATTTCTCTGAGCGGCGAAGGATTTCATGGCGATCGAATTGAAGGTTCCAGAGGTCGGTGAATCGATCACCGAGGTGATGATCGGCACATGGAAAAAGGGTGTGGGAGAGCAGGTCGTCGCCGATGAGTCGGTGGTCGAAATTGAAAGCGACAAGGCGACCGTTGAGCTGCCAGCCCCGTCGGCCGGAGTGATCAGTCAGATCCTCAAGCAGGCCGGTGAACAGGCCACCGTCGGTGAGGTGATCGGCTATCTCGATACCGTTGGGGCCGCCGGCCCGCCTCCCGCCGCTCCGGCGGCTTCTCCGTCTCAGGCACCTCAGCCTCAATCGGTCGATGTTCGCCGTCGTGAAGGCAGCACCATGATCGGCTCGGTGCAACCGGCAGCCTCCGGTGCAGGCCCGGTCATGCCGGCGGCGGCCCGCGTGCTTGGTGAAGCCGGAGTGCCCCCGCAATCGGTGGCAGGATCTGGGCCCGGTGGCCGCGTTACCAAAAGTGATGCCATGGCGGCAGTGGCGGGGTCGGCCCAGCCCGTTGCGCCGGCTCCACCAGCCACCACCCCAGGGTCGGCCGCTCCACCTGCCACAGCTCCGGCCTTGAGTGGTACGACCGCCCTTGCAGCAGAAGCAACGGCTGAGCGAGCCGAGCGGGCGGTCCTGATCAGCCCAATTCGACGACGGATTGCCGAGCGGCTTGTCGAGGCCCAGCACGAGGCGGCCTTGCTGACAACCTTCAACGAGGTTGACATGTCGGCCGTGATGGCGGTGCGGAAGAAGTTTAAGGATTCCTTCAGCGACCGGCATGGGGTGAAACTCGGTTTCATGTCCTTTTTTGTCCGGGCCGCGGTCGAGGCCCTGCGGGCCGTGCCTCAGGTGAATGCCGAGTTCCGTGACCCGCACATCGTTTATCGCGACTACTGCGATATCGGCATCGCCGTTGGCGGCGGCAAAGGGCTTGTCGTGCCCGTGCTGCGGAATGCCGAGCAAATGAACTTTGCGGAAATTGAGCAAGCGATCGGAGAGTTCGCTCGTCGGGCGGCTGAGAACAAGCTCAAGCTCGAAGAGCTGCAAGGAGGCACCTTCACCATCTCCAACGGTGGCGTCTATGGATCCATGATGAGTACACCAATCATCAATCCTCCGCAGAGTGGAATTCTCGGTCTGCATGCCATCCAGGAACGCCCCGTGGCGGTCGATGGTCAGGTGGTAATCCGGCCGATGATGTATCTCGCGCTCACGTATGACCATCGGCTGGTCGACGGCCGCGAAGCGGTCACCTTCTTGAAGCGGGTCAAAGATACGATCGAGGACCCGACCCGGTTGATGCTTGAGTGCTAGTTTCACCCGGGAGGGGACATCCCTGACTCCTCCCATTTGTCGGCCGGTGAAACGCCGAGGTTTCCAATAGCTTAAGGCCCGTCTGAAGGAGCCGTAGGGATGAGGACAACATGACACACGATCTGGTGGTGATTGGCGGTGGTCCTGGTGGCTACGTAGCGGCGATCCGGGCAGCACAACTCGGCATGAAGGTTGCCATTGTCGAAAAGGAAGACCGCTTCGGAGGCACCTGTTTGCGGGTCGGCTGCATCCCGTCAAAGGCGTTGCTGGAGTCGAGCCACAAATATGAACTTGCGTGTGGTGAGTTGGCCCAGCACGGTGTGGTGATCGGTGGCGTCTCGCTTGATCTGGACACCATGATGAGCCGCAAAGCGACGGTGGTGCAGACGCTGTCCAAGGGCATTGAGGCCCTGCTCGGCAAAAACAAGGTGACCCGGGTGCGGGGCACGGGGCGTCTGGCTGGTCCGGGCCGGGTGGCTGTGACCGGGGCTGATGGTTCGGGCAGCGAACTGGTCGCCCAGCGGATCATCCTTGCGGTTGGTAGCCACAGCGTCGTGCTACCCGGCATTAGCTATGACGGTGATCGGGTCGGCACCAGCACCGAGGCGCTCTCGTATCCAGAGGTGCCGAACCATCTTGTTGTCATTGGCGGCGGTTACATCGGGCTGGAGTTGGGCAGTGTCTGGCGGCGATTGGGTGCCAAGGTGACGGTGCTGGAATATTTTGACCGAATCCTGACGGGTATTGACGATGAGATCGCGGCTGAGGCCCTGACCCTGTTCAAGAAGCAGGGGCTCGATATCCAACTGGGGGTCAAGGTGACCTCAGCCCGGGCCGACGGGGGCGGCTGCATCGTTGAATGCGAGGGCCGTGAGTCGATTCAGTGTGACCGGGTACTGGCAGCGACTGGCCGCAAGCCGGCAACGGCCAACATTGGGCTGGAAACGGTCGGCTTGGCGACTGACGAGCGGGGCTGGATTCCGGTCGATGCCCAGTTCCGTACGGCAGCACCAGGCATCTATGCCATCGGTGACTGCATCCCAGGGCCGATGCTGGCACACAAGGCAGAGGAGGATGGGGTCGCCTGTGTCGAGGCGATGCAGTCGGGCTGGTGCCATGTTGACTATGGCCTGGTGCCGGCGGTTGTCTTCACCCACCCCGAGATCGCCGCAGTTGGCCGGACCGAGGAGCAGTTGCGGGCTGACGGCGTCGCTTTCAAAAAGGGTGTCTTCCCGTACCGGGCCAACGGTCGAGCCCGCACCATCAATGACACAACCGGCAAGGTCAAACTGCTGGCCGATGCGGCCAGCGACCGAGTGCTTGGCATTCACATCATCGGCCCGGCGGCTGGTGATCTGATCGGAGAGGCAGCCGCTGCGATGAACTTTGGTGCGACCGCCGAGGACATCGCCCGGGTCTGCCATGCTCATCCGACCCTGCCGGAAGCACTGAAAGAGGCCGCCCTGGCCGCTGATGGGCGGGCGATTCACGCCTGAGCACCGCCCTTGCCCACACTTGGGCAATCATTATCCGGCGGGATCGATCAGTCGTAGCAGCGTGTCGCGCGAGACGCAGTCTTTGAAGACCATCTGGGTCCCAAAGTTGCTATAGCGGCGATGATTCCGTCTGGCCTGGCTGGCAAAGGTTCGCGAAACCATTCCGACGACCTCACCGTTGGCATTGAAGACCGGGCCGCCGCTGCTGCCGACGGCAAAATCGGCCGTGACGCTCATCCAGATCGGAGCTTTGTTCTGATTGTCGGCTGTTAAGAGGGCAGTTCCACGGGCGCTGGGGGTGGCTGATTCGTCTTGCTGTCGGTGATAGCGAGAAACAGTGCCCTTTGTCAGGCTGTAAAACCTGCCAGCCGGATGGCTGATGACGCTGACGGCGTCACCGCATGCCGGCCGTTGGCCGATCGCAAGGGAGGGAAGCTGTCGGCCCCTCGTGTCGATCTGAGTGATGACAGCATCGCCGTCTTCATCAGCCGCCAGGATTGCAGTGATGGCAAAGACCTCACCATCAGCCGTCATCACACCAAACCGATGTGAGCCATCTTCACTGAAGACGTGGTGATTGGTGACCACCAGTCCGTTATCAGCCAGCAACCAGCCGCTGGCCATGCCGCCCATGTGCCAGTCGCTGCAGGAGTTACATTTATAGATTGAACCAACGACCACCACCGCCGGCAAGACAGCATCATAAAGAGTCTGTTCCGGCTGAAGTGCGCAGGGCGTTGGAGACAGTGGCAGCCGAACCCGACGGCCCTCCGCTGCAGCGAGTTGGTTCGCGGCAACCTGGCCGGTGATAGTCACGGAACGGGTAGGGGGCTCGCTCTGGTCAACAATGGCGGCAAGACCTGAGACAAAACTGCGTGCCAGCGCGGCATCATCGACCACCGGTGGAGTGAGCACGGCGGCGGCCGTTACCCGGTGAGGAGTGATGACACTGGCCAGGCAGGCGGTGAGCAACATCGTTTTGCTGAAAACTCTCATAATTCAAGCATACGCGGTGCAGAGGTCAGCGGATCGGTGAACAGGCCTCTCCTCAGGCCTTTATGCAGTCATTCACCCCGACTGACCGCGAGAATCGGTGGTGCCGCCGCAGCCCGCAGGGTCTTTCAGACTCCTTTTTTCGCAGTTCACTTAACCGATCTTGGGAGCAGAGCGGCAATCGGCGATAAAATCCCTAACCCTTCGCGCCCGTAGCTCAGTCGGATAGAGCATGGGATTTCTAATCCCAGGGTCGCTGGTTCGAGTCCAGCCGGGCGTACTTTTGTGGAGAACCTATAGTGCGATGGATTATCTGGGGAGTCGTTTGTTTTGGTGCGTCCATCGGTGGGCTGCCGTGGCAGTTGCCTTCGAGTGCGGTTGCCGGTAGTGCCGACATGGGCGGTGAGTTGGCCGAGGAACTCAGTCGTGTCGGCTTTGAACTGTCGCCAGGTGTTGCCGCAAAGCTCCCGGGTGAACTGCTGCCGCGAACGGGGCTGGTGCCTCCGGCTGCGATTGAAGAACTCGTTGGTCGACACCGCTGGGATCGGTTTGCCGCCGACAGCCGGCTGGCACCGGTATCGGTGACGATCAATCCGGTGATGGTGCAGGGCAGCCGTGTTGGCCATCAGGTCCGTGCCGCGTTCACTCTGCGGACCCGACTCACTGATCATCTCAACCAGCAGGATGGAAGCGACACACTCAGCCTTGGGCAAGTTGGCACTGGTGGGGCCGTTCGTCCGGTGACGGCCGAGGAACTAAAGAAGGTTGGGATCAAGCCGGCGGCAGACGGTAACGAGCGGTTCGTATGTCTCGAAATCAGTCTGCTCAACCGCATCGACCTGAAGGGGGTCATTCGAATCCAGCGACGGGTGAGTCCTGACAGCATCGAGGTGGCCTGGGGTTTCGATCACCGCTTCGACAGCCTGCCGGATCTGGCGACGACAGCGACCAAGGCCGGATCGAACGAACTCGGTGAGCGGGTTGACGGCCCTCCAGAGCCATACGCTGGCGGCGGTGGCATTGTGACGGCGAGGGAACTCACCAGTGGCGATTCCACGGCTTCCGGGCTACCGGTGGTGATTGTCGAATCTCGGCTGGTGTTTGCCGAGCCGGAATCCTGGTTCGGCGGCAGCAATCTGCTCCGTGCCAAGGTTCCATTGATCACTCAAGAAGGTGTTCGCACGCTGCGGCGGCGGCTGAAGCAGTCGGCCGGTCTTTCGCTATATAAAGGGGACTTGGTTCTTTTCCGTCGGCTAGCCGCCAGCTGCCGTCATGAGGCTGGTCTCTGGCTGCCAGCAATAAAGGAAGGTTGGGAGCTGGCTGCGGTCGAGGCCGGGCACGTTGAGGGGCAGCAGGCCGGTCTGCAGCGGTAGATTTGGGGTGACATCCAGCGGGGTATGGGCCCGGTCGTTGTCACGGCGAAGCATCACGACCGTCGCGGCCCCTTCTTGTTCGGCCAGCCGGCCCGCCTCGGCGATGGCGTCGTCAAGATAGCCAAGCCGGTCTACCAGTCCGGTTGTCACCGCCTCGTCGCCCGCCACTACCCGGCCGTCGAACAGTGCGTCATCAGTGGTTAGCCCGCCACGGGCCCCGCGAATCTGCTGCTGCAGCCGGTCGTGGAACCGGTCGGCAAGGCCTTCGAGCATCACCAGTTCCTCTGGCTCCAGCGGCCGAATCGGGGAGGCGGCATCGATCAGGTCACCTGACTTGATCGGCCGGGCGATCACGTTGAACTGAGCCATGGTCTCTTCCAGATTATAGCTATTGAGAATTACCCCAAGCCCACCGACCAAGGTTGTGGGGTGGGCAACAATCAAGTCCGCATTGGAGGCAAGCAGATAGCCCCCCCCAGCCCCAACATCCATCAGGCAGGCGACCACCGGGATTCCCCGCTGCATCCGGAAGGCCTGGAGGTCGCGGGCCATGATGTCTGAGGCGGTCACGCCCCCACCGGGGCTGTTGATCCGCAATACCATGCCGGTGATGGAGGAGTCGGCCGCGACCGCCGCGAGCTTCTCACGGAACAGAGCCACCGGGTTCTCCCCCATCGACCCGAGGCCACCGATGTTGCGGTTGAGCAGCAGGCCATCGACATCCACAATCGCAATCCGGCCGTCGTTGCCACTGCCAGCCCGAACCACCACCTGCGAGAGTGGCGAAGCCCGGTTGTCAGTCTTCAGTGACGTGACAATCGTGCCATCGACGCCGAGGTCGCCCTGCATGTCCATCGATCCGTTCATCGCCATGTCGCCCGTCATCCCCATCGTCCCCTGCATGAAGACTTTCATGGGGTTGTGGCGGCAGCCGATGGCGAATAGCGTCACCGCGAACAGAGAGGCTAGGACAAGTATGCGACGCATGGTCGGGTTCCAAACCGGCAGGACGGGCTCACTTCTGACTCATCGGCTTGGTTGGACGCAGTTTTCCGGTAGGTCGCGAGTTGGCTGGTGCCTTCGCAGTGGTTTGCGAAAATGCCGCAATCTGCCCCATTTCCGCCGAGTGTCACGATGACCGCGAATCCCCCAGCCCCCCTGGGGTTACCGGAGTCGGCTGGAACCGACCGCGATGCCCCAGAGTTCCTACTGGTCAGGTTAACGCTGGCTGCCACCGAAGCCGAATGTCAGCAACTGACCACCCTGCTTTCAGCTGACGAACAGGAGCGGGTGGCACGGCGTCTACCTGATGTCCGCCGTCGAGCGGTCGTCAGCCGAGGCCGGCTCCGGCAATTGCTTGGCTGCCTGCTCAGCATGCAGCCTCAGGCGGTGCCCCTGGGCACGAACTCACACGGCAAGCCGGTGCTTACCGGCAGTCATACCGGCTCGCTGGCATTTAATGTCAGTCACTCCGGAGATGAGGGCCTGATCGCAGTGACCCGGCAGGGACCGGTCGGTATCGATCTGGAAATCGGGAAACCAGTCCAGGATGCTGCCTGGGCCAGACTGATGGCAGGAACGATTTTTTCCCCAGAAGAACTCTGCCGCTGGCAGGCCCTGCCTGAGCACCTCACCGTTGCCGCGATCCTCGATGCGTGGGTGGCGAAGGAGGCAGTGTTCAAGGCTGCGGGTACCGGCATTGGAGATCGGTTGCGGCAGTGCCTCTTACCGCACGACCTGTCACGGGTAGCCCTGGCTACCCCCGATCGCCACTGCCGCTGCGGGCTGGTTTCAGTAGGGTTGCCATCGGCTGCTGCATCAGGTCACGAGCAGTTCGGCATGACACTGCTTGACCTCGGCGTCGGCTGCCATGCTGCTCTTGCCTGCCGGGCATCGTCAGCAGTGGTTACCATGCGGTCCTTTCAGGACGTGCTGCAAGAGGGCTTGGCCTGATCACCGTCCTGAGTCTCTCAGGGGCCGGAGCGCTTGGTTGATCGCTACTGCCAACCGTCGCAACTCCGGCTCGGAGTAGTGAGCGGCTGTCGCTGCCTGCCGCAGTTCAGCCGACCACGCCAGGTCGGTGCCGGGGGGGAGGTCGGTGAGGGCAAAGGCATCTCTCGTCGGCATGCCAAGAAAAAACTCACCCGCATCGACATGAATCGCCCGGTCATCCCGGGTGCCTTCCTGTAACCAGCGGGGCGGATCAGCCGTTGGCGCAAGTCCGCCGTCGGCCGTGCTGGCCAACAGCCAGACGCAGCTTGAGCAGCGGCCCGAGGCCGGCTCCACCCAGACAAAGTGCCGCATAATAAATGGGGCGTGACGACCTCCACGCAGGAAGAGCGAGTCGACATCGATCACCTGCATGGTGCCGTTGGCACCGATCCGACGAAGTTCGGCCAGATGCCTTCCGTTTGCTGCAAGCACCTGCCGGCCGAACATGTCGATGCCTGCGGCAGTCGGCGGGGCGTTGGGGTCGATGACCGTCAACTGGCCAGCCAGCGGCACAGCATAGCCGGCTCCCACCTCAAGCAGTTGGTGGAGCGGCTGACCATCAGCGTTTTCGATCCGACCGACCGTTGCCAGTAGCGCCAATGTGAACAGTGGCACGCGGCTGGCGATCATGGCGGGGACAGCATCGGCATCACCGCTGGCAATCCGAGATGCTGCCAGGTAGACGACCCGGTTAAAGCGGGCGGCCGTCGGGGCGACGGCGACGGTGCCTGGCGGCACCAGGGGGAGCCCAAGCGGGGCAGGCTCCGCGGCACAATCTCGGAGGAGAATCAGCGACAGCAGCAGGAACGCCAGGGCCGTAGGCAAAATGATGCCGACAGACTGCTGAATGGATGGCAGAATTGGGAATCGCATCATCGATGGTCTCCGCAGGACACTGCCTGATCCAATCATCGTCACCCAGGAGCGAGCATGGAATCAAGCCTGAAAGATGGGCAGGCCGAGCCTGCCGCGGCAGCAGGGCGGAACGCCCTCGTTTCACTGCGGGACATCACCAAAACCTACCGGGATGGCAACGTCACGGCGTTGGGGGGGGTGACACTTGATCTTCCGGCTGGCCAGTTCGTATCGGTGGTTGGTCCGAGCGGCTGCGGCAAGTCGACCCTGCTGCACATGATCGGAGGCCTCGATCAGCCCACCAGCGGTAGTATTTATTTTCGTGGCCAGCCTCTCAGTGCCGGGACTGATCTCGACCGGCTCCGCAGCCATGAGATCGGCTTTGTTTTTCAGTCGTTCCATCTTTTGCCCAACCTCACCGCCCGCGAAAACGTGCAGTTGCCACTGTTTGGGGCCGGTCATACCGACGCTGAACGAGTCAATCGAGCCAACAGCCTCTTGGCCCAGGTTGGCCTCACCGAGCGGGCGGGCCATCTGCCCGGCGAGCTCTCCATCGGCCAGCGGCAGCGGGTGGCAATCGCCCGGGCCCTTGCCAATGATCCAGCGGTGGTGCTGGCCGACGAACCGACCGGCAGCCTCGATAGTGCCAGTGGTACCGAGGTGATGAATCTACTCTGTAGCCTTCAGGCTGACCGTGGCCTGACGCTTGTTGTCGTTACCCACGACCCGGCCATCGCTGCCCGCGCCGATCGCACCATTGAAATGCTCGACGGGCAAGTCGTACGCGATACGGCGAAAGGACCCTACCCCACCGGTGGCTCTTCTCAAAAATGAATGGGCGAGGGGCGAGGTGTTTATTTTCGCGAGCAACCAAT
Organism: Planctomycetia bacterium; assembly: GCA_009922585.1. GTDB lineage: Bacteria > Planctomycetota > Planctomycetia > Pirellulales > UBA1268 > UBA1268. Next base: position 891 of record RFVE01000023.1, on the reverse strand, counting down.
TCCCAGAAAGCCCCCAGCGCAAGTGTTGATGGTGCGGATTCGCGCCTGCCAGCAAGAACCTTGCTTCGAAGCCCGAAGCGCAAGCTGAGGGAGGCCACGTCTTCCCGATCAACGCACCGTATTCCCTCGGCTCGCGGCTTGGGCTTTTCGGCATTCAGTTCTGCTCGGCGTGAATTTCAAATGTGTGAATTGAGGGGCTTCGGTATCGATCGCCGGGCGTTCGCCTTTTGCTGCTGGACGTTCACAACGCGGAGCAAAAACACCTGCTTCGAATTCCGAAGCGCAAGCTGAGGGAGACCGCGTCTTCCCGATCAACGCACCGCATCCCTCGGCTCGCGGCTCGGGCTTTTCGGCATTCAGTTTTGCTCGGCGTGAATTGAAAATGTGTGAATTGAGGGGCTTCGGTATCGATCGCCGGGCGTTCGCCTTTTGATGCTGGACGTTCACACCGCGCAGCAAAAACACCTGCTTCGAAGCCCGAAGCGCGAGCTGAGGGATACCACGTCTTCCCGATCAACGCACCGCATCCCTCGGCTCGCGCCTCAGGCTTCTCGGCATTCGGTTCCGCTCAGCGTATGATCAAAAGCTGTGCTCGGGGCTTGTCGGGATCTTCAGCACACCGAGACCGACCAACCCTATGGACGATTTGCGGACGGCTCGGCCGCTCTCAGCGGCGGTGGCACCTGTGGTGATCACTCACGATGAAATAACCGCCCCCGCAAGGGCCTCGTCGATTGCGGCGGCCAACGCCGACACGTGGGGCAGGGCGACCATGCTGTGGTGGTGGCCCGGCACCTCACAAACCTCGACCGATCGCAGCAGCCGGCTCCAGCCGCGGTCGGCCGGTTCGGCCATTTCCACTGGCGTCTCCTGCGGTCGGAACAGCACGGC
>RFVE01000220.1 GCA_009922585.1 Planctomycetia bacterium | reverse complement strand
ACTCGGCAGCTGCCGAGTGGAACCGGCGAATGCCAGTCGACCGGTGACCGGCCGCCGACGCTCCGTGACCTTGAGATGCAGGCGATTTTGGCTGGGCTCGAACGCAACAGTGGTAACAAGTCACGGACAGCCGAGGAACTTGGGATCAGCCTGAAGACGCTCTACAACAAGCTCAACCAGTACACCGACGCTGTCGCTGCGCGAGAGGCAGCCTGACTTTTCGAAGGTCAGGTCTTGCGGACAACGCCAGCGAGTACACCGAGAACCTTGGCCGAGCGAACGTAGATCGGCTTCATTGCGGCATTCGCCGGCTGCAGCCGAACGCGGTCTCGCTCAGGAAACCACTGCTTGAGGGTTGCCTCGCCATCTTCGGTTTGGGCGACCACGATGTCGCCTGTTCGGGCGGTGTTTCGCTTCTCGATGATCACCCAGTCACCATCGGCAATCTGGGCATCAATCATCGAGTCACCCATCACTTTCAAGACGAAGTGGTCGTCGCGGTCAAAGAGTTCCTCGAAATCGAATCGCTCGCGTTGTTCTTCGGCCGCCCGCAGGGTACCGGCCGCGACCCAGCCGGCCATCTGAAGCCCCCGGCTGTGTGGTGATTCAGTGACCAGTTCAATGGCCCGCGACATGTTTCGGCCCCGGGTGATCAGGCCCTTTTTCTCAAGTGCCTTGAGATGACAGACCACGCCATTGGGTGAGCGGATGTCGAACGCCTGTCCGATTTCTCGGACGGTCGGCCCAAATCCCCGTGAGTAGATCTTGTCGCGGATGAAGTCATAAATTTCCATCTGGCGAGCGGTTGGCATATCGCCAGCATCTTGACTCTCTTCCCCATTTCCGAGCAAGGATGCCAGCTCTGATGTTGGCCGCTTGGCCGGGGTGTAGGCACGAGCTCGCTTGACGACCGGGCTTGCCCGTTTGGAGCTGCGGGTGGCAGTCTTCTTCAAGCGGCGGCCTGCTGAGGGCTTGGCGACAGGTGAACGAGGCATCGGTTTTGCTTTCTGCGGAAGTGATCGTGTCGTTGAAGGCGATGGAACTCGCAATAGACACCCTTATCGTACTATACACGAGTTCATTGTCAAGTCCTGGCGGGCTGGGTAGCCAATTGGCAACAACGGGTTTGCGTGACGTTTGGTGGCGTCCGGCCTCTACAATGATCGCGGCAACGTACCTGACGTGGCCGTGCTCGGGCAATGAAAGGAGTCTTTTCATGATCTTTCGAAACGCGATGGCGCCTGGCAGTTGTTGGCGGCTGGTGCGTTCATGCGGTGTTTTGCTGACGTTGTTCACCGTGTTGCAGGCAGGCCTGCCCGTGGCGGCAGCGGAAGCCCAGCGGCTGGCCGTAATTGCTGTGACTGGTTCGCTGCCTGACGGTGTCGGGCAGGATGGACTGCTGGCCGACGTGTCACCGCAACTGCATCGAATGGTAGAGCGGCTCGACCGGGCAGCGGCCGACGAGACGGTGCAGGGGGTGTTGCTTTCGATTCGTTCGCCTGAGATTGGCCGGGCACGGGCAGCCGAACTGCGGGAGGCAATTGGCCGGATTCGAGCGGCCGGCAAGCTGGTGGTTGCCCATCTTGTGAGCGGTGAGCCAGTCGACTACGCCGTGGCAGCCGCCTGTGACACCATCTTGATGCCGCCGGCTGCAAATTTGGCGCTCACCGGAGTCCGAGCTGAGGTGACCTTTTTCAAGGGACTGCTCGACCGGCTTGGGGTACAGGCTGAAATTCTTCAGGTTGGTGAATTTAAGGGGGCCGGCGAGCCGCTTACTCGTGAGTCAATGAGCGAACCACTGCGGCAGCAGTATGAAGCCTTTGTGGGTGATCTTTTTGAGCAGCTGATCGAACAGGTTGCGAGTGACCGAGGGCTGGCAGCTGAGCGGGTACGGGAATTGATCGACATCGGCGTTTTCACGCCTGAGGCGGCTCGGCAGGCCGGGTTGATCGATGGCATCGCCTATGAAGATGAGGCGATCAGTGGCCTCGCCGGTCGGTTGGCAATCGACCAGCCAAAGCTGGTCCGCGACTACGGCAAGCGGGATATCGATACCGATTTCTCCGGGCTCACCGGCCTGATGAAACTGGTCGAGGTGTTTTCAGGGACCCCGTCCGGAAACCGGGCGAGCACCGCCGGGAAAGTTGCCGTGATCCACGTCCGCGGTGAGATCGTTGAGGGGAAGGGAAGCGTCGGTATGCTCGGCGGCGAGGCGGCCGGCAGCGAGACGATCATCAAGGCAATCCGGCAGGCAGTGAAAGACGACAGTGTGGCTGCTCTGGTAATGCGGATTGATTCGCCCGGCGGTTCGGCGTTGGCCAGTGACTTGATCTGGCGGGAGCTTGACCGTTGTGAGAAGCCGGTTGTGGCCAGTCTTTCCGACACGGCTGCCAGCGGCGGCTACTACATCGCTGTTGCGTCGGACCGGATCGTTGCCGCTCCCGGCACCCTGACCGGATCGATCGGCGTGGTCGGTGGCAAGATTGCTGTGGGCGGGGCGCTCGAAGCCTACGGTATCCATACCGACGTCGTCAGCCGCGGCCGTAATGCAGGCTGGCTTTCAGCGCAGCAGCCATTTGCAGAGCATGAGCGAGAGGCATTTTTCGCCACCATGCAGGATATTTACCGACTGTTCACGTCAAAGGTGGCAACCGGCCGTCAGCTCGACAGTGAACAGCTGAAGAAGCTGGCTGAGGGGCGGGTGTTCACCGGTCGCATGGCCCTGCAGGCTGGCCTTGTCGACCAGCTCGGCACGCTTGATGTCGCAGTTGCCGAGGCAGCGCGACTGGCGGGGTTGGAGGAAAGTACACAGCCAGAGCGGCTCCTGCTGCCGGAGCCTCGGGGACTATTCGACGAGTTCCTTGGCGTCGATGCTGGCCGTTCACCGTCGCCTGCAGTGGTGACACGGCACCTTGAGCAACAACTGCTGGCCGCAGTTCAGCGGCTTGCAGGGTTCGGGCCGCTTCGCCCAACAATCCTTGAAAAAATGGCACGGCAGGCCAAGCTCCTTGCCCTTGTCGGATCAGGCGAACCGCTCATGCTGTTGCCGGCGGACGTCAGCGTCCGCTGATGCGTCTCGGGGAGACGAAGATCGAGAGCGTCACTGGAACTCGTCAGCGAACGGTCGTTCTACTTACCAGGCAAAGTGGGCGAACGCCTTGTTGGCGTCGGCCATGCGGTGGACGTTTTCCCGCTTGGTGATCGCCGCGCCTTCCCGTTTGTAGGCCGCGATGATCTCTTCAGCCAGCTTCTGGTACGTCGGCCGGCCCTTCTTGTCACGGACCGAAGAGAGAATCCAGCGGATCGCCAGCGACTGCTGCCGGTTGCGGCTGACCTGCATCGGCACCTGGTAGGCGGCACCGCCGACACGTTTTGAGCGAACCTCGACTGCCGGCTTCACGTTTTCAACAGCCCGGGTAAAGATTTCGATCGGCTCGTCGTCGGTGATCTTTTCGCCCACGACGTCCATCGCCTTATAGAAGATTTGCTGAGCGACGCTTTTTTTGCCGTCGAGCATGAGGCAGTTGATGAACTTGCTGGCCAGCAATGAGCCGAACTTCGGGTCGGGTCGCAGCTGGGTGCGGCTGGCGGTGATGCTTCCCATGAACGTGTGATCCTTAAATCAATCTGGGGAGATGAGGTGGTCGGTTAGCCCCGCTTGGCACCGTAAAGGCTGCGGGACTGCTTGCGGCCCTGCACGCCGAGCGTGTCGAGGGCACCGCGGATAACGTGATAGCGAACACCCGGAAGGTCGCGGACACGGCCACCGCGGATCAGCACAATGGAGTGCTCCTGCAGGTTGTGGCCTTCACCGGGGATGTACACGGTTACTTCTTTCTGGTTCGAGAGCCGTACCCGGGCGATCTTCCGCAACGCGGAATTCGGCTTCTTGGGCGTCATTGTCCGAACCTGCAAACAGACGCCACGCTTCTGCGGGCAGCGGTCAAGAACAGGAGACTTGGAAAACTTCCGCTTTGGCCGGCGGCGGCTGCGGACGAGCTGGCTGATCGTGGGCATAGTCACATACTGTGTTTGGGGTGGCCTGCCGCTGGGCAGGCGAATCACAGATCATAGCCCACGACTGGACGAGACGGAAGCGGCTGCCAAAAAATGGCGTCCGGTACCGGCTCGG
>RFVE01000219.1 GCA_009922585.1 Planctomycetia bacterium | reverse complement strand
GACAGTGCCAACGGTGGTGGGCATCACGGATGAAGATTCGATCGCCGACTGGGATCCCCCGTTTCCCTTCGACCGGACGCGGGTGCGTTCCACGCCACCCAACGACCAGGATGATCGCTATTGGAAAGCCTATGGAGCGACTCCGAAGCTCTTCATGCCGCTGGCCCGAAGCCGCCAGATTGCCGGTAGTCGTTTTGGCAGCAGCACTGCCTGGCACCTGCCGCCACTGCCGACCGGTAGGCCTCTGGCAACAGTTGCCAACGAACTGGCGGCGGCCATTTCGCCAGCGGCGGCCGGGATCGAGGCAGTGCCCCTGGCACGTATTGCTGCATCAGCTGCCGCCGGCTCGACCCCGTTCGGCCTGCTGTTTCTCGCGTTGTCAAGTTTTGTCATCGGGGCGGGGCTGGTTTTGCTGTGGCTGCTGTTTGGGCTACTGGTGGCCTCCCGCCAGAGAGCCCTTGGCATTCTGGCTGCAGTCGGCTGGTCTCCCCGCAGGCTGGCCGGTCTGCTGATGACCGTCTCCGCCGTGGCAATCCTTGGAGGGGCCGGAGTTGGGATGGTGGGAGGGCCGCTTTGGTCGCAGTTGCTGCTGCGACAGTTGGGCCAAGGCTGGGTTTCGAGCGTTGCCAAGGGAAGCGAGGCGGTCTTCAGCGGTGGCATGCCCAGCGTCGTGACTGTTGTGATTGGGGCGGGAGCTGCGGTGATGGTGGGCACTGCTGCCGTTTTGCTTGCCGCCCTTCGGGCCGGACGACGCCCGCCCCTGACGCTCCTACGAGGAGCTGGCTTCAGCCCGGCTGGGCGGCTGCGGCGGTTTCGTGGGACGCGTCCGCTACGGTCCCTCGTTGGGCTGGCTGGCCGGGGAGTGGCCTGGCGATCTGGACGCGGGCTGGCCGTGACGGCCATGGTCGGTCTGGCAGAGTTCCTCATTATCTTTGTGGCGGGCTTTGAGTTGACCACGCCCGGACCCTCCGGCCGCCGTGACACGCCGACGGGAGGATGGAGCCATCTTGTGCGATTTGCAGCCGCCACCAGTGTCGATCCCAGCCGGCCGGAACGTGGGCTTGAACTCGGATTGACCGCTGCCCAACAGCAGTTGCTGGCGACCACCGAGATCGCCATGTTGCGGAGTAGCCAGGGGGATGATGCCAGCTGTACGAATCTGTATGCCACGACGCAGCCGCTGGTGCTCGGCCTGCCGCCTCGTTTCATTGCTCGCGGTGGATTTCGGTTTGCCTCACATCTGCCACTTTTACCCGGGCAGACAACCCCCTGGGAGCTCCTGCAGCAGCCGCGGGTCGGCTCAGCAGTGGATGAACCTGTGCCGGTCATTCTGGACGCCGCTACTGCTGCCTGGGCCCTCAAGCTTGGTGGCGTGGGTGGGCTGTTCCGACTCTCACCCGAGACCGGGCAGGTCGTTCCAGCGGAACGGGCTGCTGCTGGGGTGATCTGTCAGATTGTTGGCCTGCTCGAGCCAGGTGTGCTACAGGGGGCGATCCTGTTGGCAGAGGCCGACTTTACGCGGCTTTATCCATTTGTCAGTGGCTATCGGCAGGCGTTTGTCGCGGTCCCAGAATCTGAAACGGCTGGGCGGAACGACACCGTTGTCGAGGCACTGACCACGGCGTGGGCCGACGCCGGCGCAACCATCGAGCCGGCCGCAGACCGGCTTCGTCGACTGTTCGCCGTGCAGAACACTTTTTTGACCGGCTTTCAGACGCTGGGGACGCTCGGGTTGCTGCTGGGTACTGCCGGCGTGGCGGCTGTGGCCATTCAAGGGGCGATCGAGCGGCGTGGGTCACTGTCAGTGCTGCATGCTATCGGCTTCACCCGCTGGCGGCTGGCGGTGGTTCTCTGGCTTGAGTCGCTGTTTCCGGTGGTGCTGGGCCTGATGATTGGAGGTGGCAGCGGACTTCTGGCGGCTGCCCCCATGTTGCAGACGGCCCGCCGGAGCATGCCCTGGGCGGTACTGTTCACGTCGACTGCCAGCACCCTGCTGGTCGCGAGCCTTGCGGGGTTACTGGCTGTCTGGCTGCTGGCGATTCCTCGGCGACCGGTTGAGGAATGAGGGAGCTATTTCCAATGATTACCGACGGTGCGGCCCCTTGCTGCAGAGTCGGTTTTGGGGCTGTCTGCTACAGTCACGGCACGAAGGGGAGACGGATGCCCCGGAATCCTGACGACAACTCTTGCAGGGCCGACGTGATGCATGTAGCGATCATCCTGCCGCGTTGGGTGGGTGATCTCGTGATGGCGACCCCGATGATCCGGGCAGTCCGGCAGCATCTGGGATCTGACGCCCGGCTGACGGCCGTGGTCAAGCCACTGTTTCGGGAACTGCTCGAGGGCACCGACTGGTTCGATCAGTTCATCGGTTACGACCGCCGCAGCCGCGATCCCACGGTTCGCTTCACTGCTGCCGCCGCCGCCCTGCGGGCCGATCCCGTTGATATCGCTTTACTGGTTCCTAATTCGCTTTCTTCAGCCGCTTTGGCCTGGTGGGGCGGCTGCCGACGGCGGGTCGGCTATGCCCGGCACGGTCGGCGGTTCCTCCTGACCGATCCCCTCTGGCCGACGCGTCGCGGCTGGCGGGTCGAGCCGGTCTCGACCACGCAGCATGCGATGGATCTGGCAGAACGGATCGGTGTGCCGCGGCAGCCTCTGCGGTTGGAGCTGGCGACCACTCCCGCGGATGAAGAACTGCTCGCCGACGTCTTGGCCCGACTCTTTCCCGACTGGCAGCCCTCAGCAACCAGCCCGTTGATGGTGATCAACGACAACGCTGCCTACGGCCCTGCTAAGGCATGGGGCAGTGAGCGGTGCGGCGGTCTGGCTCGGCGGCTGGTCGAGGCTTGCCCCGAGGCCCGCGTCGTGGTGCACTGCGGCCCCGGCGACCGGGACGAAGCTCGGGTCGTTGTTGCTACGGCCAACGACCCGCGGGTGCGGAGTCTGGCCGATGAAACGACCCTGCCCTTTGGGCTTTCCAAGGCATTGCTCAGGCGGGCGGCGGTCGTCGTCACGACCGACAGCGGTCCCCGTCACATTGCCGCCGGCTTCGGCACGCCGACAGTTGTCCTGCACGGACCAATGGACCCCCGACTGGGGATGTCGGAGCACGACCAACTGATCGAATTGCGGAGGAATATCCCCTGCTCGCCCTGCGGCCGCCGGACCTGTCCACTTGGCCACCACGATTGTATGGTCGGACTATCTGTAGAAGATGTAGCCGAGGCAGCCCTTGGCCTGCTCGCCGTTGATCACCCGGAGACCCCCTGATGACCCATCTGCTTGGCATGCTTGCCGCAATCGCCCTGACCGCTTTTTGTTGGGGTGTCTACGGACCGGTGTTGCACTTTGGCCGGGATGCCATGCAGTCGGCCCTGCGGCCGTTTGTCTGCGTCGGACTGGCCTATTTTCTGATTGCCGTCATCGCCCCGGTTGCCCTGATGTCGCGTGGCCGTGAGAAAGGGAGCTGGACAAGTACTGGCGTACTCTGGAGCCTCCTGGCGGGAGCGGCTGGGGCGTTCGGGGCCCTCGGCGTAATCTTGGCCCTCACTGCTGGTGGCAAGCCAATCTATGTCATGCCGCTGGTCTTTGGCGGTGCTCCTGTCGTCAACACCCTGCTGACCGCATTCCTGAACAAGGCCTTCGGCCAGCTCAAGGCTCCATTTCTGGCAGGCCTGATTCTGGTCATCACGGGTGCGGTGACGGTGCTCGTGTTCAAGCCGCAACCGCAGCTAGGCCATGCTGACAAGCCGGCGGCGGTGGAGGCGGCCGCGTCAGCTGATGCCGAGGGCAAAGTCGGTGTCAAACAGGAGACCGAGCGGTTTTTCGAAGTCTTGCTAGCCGTCACGCTCGCGCTTCTTAGCTGGGGTGCTTATGGCCCGGTGCTGCACAAGGGCCAGGCGGCGATGGGGGGCAGCCGGCTGCGGCCGTTGATCTGCATTGGGGTGGCCTATTTTCTGATTGCGGTTCTGGTGCCGATGGCACTGCTGGGTCCGCTTGGGGACGAGGGCAGTTGGAGTTTCACAGGCATCGCTTGGAGCATGGCAGCTGGTTCGCTCGGAGCAATCGGTGCGCTCGGTACGATCCTTGCCTTCGCCTGTGGGGGCAAGCCATTTACGGTGATGCCAGT
>RFVE01000218.1 GCA_009922585.1 Planctomycetia bacterium | reverse complement strand
CCGAGCGAGGGTGTCTCCTTCTTTGATCGAGAGTTCCACCAGCACCCCCGCCTCGCGGGCCGGCACCCGGGCCTCTTCGACCAGTGAGATCAGACAGCGGGAGAGGACCGGCTCAGGAGCGGCCGACTCCTCGGCCGCTGGCAGGAGACGGCCACCAGCCACCAGCAGGGCCGCCACCATCCAGACAACGCTCACCCGCTTTCGCTTTATTCCCATAACACGCATCCCGATGTTCTCGCGTTCGTCTACCAAAGCCGGAAAAAGACTTGCGTCTGGAAAAACGCCATCACGTCCATCAGCCAGACATAGCCCATGGCATGCGGACCGCAGTTGACCCGAGCCGTGACCGTCGCCCCAGCCCCCAGTTCTTCTTTTTCGTGATTGCTGGGATCGATGGTGATCTGCACCAGCACGGTGTTGCCCTGCTCGCCACGCACCTCAGCCTGTTCGTGGATCTCCTCGACGGTGCCGTAGTGCCGCGTGCCGGGGTCGGTCGCCACGATGTAGTCGACCTCGAGTTTGCGGCCTTCGGCCTGGGCATCGGCGAGAGCCCGGTTGATATGGCCGAGCCGGTCGTCGGGCATGTGGATTTCCAGTTCCCACTCGCCGGTCTTGTCGGCCACGCTCATCAGCACCTGCCCCCGCTCGACCGGCCGGAACAGCAACCGGTCGCGAACCTGCCAGGTGACGATCATGCCGTCGATTGGGCTGCGAACCTCAAGGTCTTTCTTTTTGGCCGCATAGAGCCGCAGTTGCGTGTCGAGGCTCTCGATCTCCCGCCGCAACTGGGCCGCCCGGCCCGCCATCCGGTTGCGTTCGTCGCTGGAAAGTCCCTTGTCCTCCAGCAACGCCCGCCGAGTCGCGGCCAATTGCTCCTCGGTTGAGGCCTTGCGGCCGAGCACATCGGTGACGGCCACCTCGAGGTCGGTGTTCCGCAGCACCGCTAGCAGTTCGCCTTCTTTCACCTCCGAACCGTGCTTCAGCCCCGGTTCCAGCTGCTCGACAATGCCCTCAATTTCGGCGAAGACGTCGCGACGATGCACCGGCTCGAGGGTGCCCTTCCCCTCCAGCCGCAGATCGATCTTTACAAACGCCAGGGCAAAGCAGAGGGCCACAAACGCCACCAGGGCGAGCACCGTCTTGGGCAGATTACGGGCTGTGGTTAGCACCTTCGACTTTGAAAGCAGGTTGGTCACCACATAAAGCGGCATGGTGGTGTGCTCGATCGCGTTGGCAATCGCCACCTTGCCGTGTTCGGCCACCAGTTCGACCCGGGCCCGCTTGCCGCCCTCGAACGTCGTTGAAGCAAACCACTCGACCACCAACACTCCGATCGGGTCGGGGGCCTCCTTGGGCGGGGCCTCGGCCTTGGCCACTGCCACGGCGTCGACGCCGCCCGGCTTGACGATTGGTGTCGGCCTGGGTTTTTCCAGCGGAATGATCGCCAGTGCCGTCGAGTGGGACTCGTCAATGTAGTTTTCGAGCTCTTCTTCGATCTGCGGCGGTAGTTCCCGCTGGGCGTCTGGGTGCCAAAGCGGGTCGCGGGCCTTGGCCACAACGCGAGCCAGCGACTCAATCGCCCGCACCGCGGTGGCCCGCCGCTCGATCGACTCTTGCCCGCTGACCGCCTCAAGCCGCAGCTTACGGCCCTTCTTGACCAGCACGCTGACGCGATCACAGCCGATAATCCGGCGGGCCTCGTTGGCCAGCACGAAGGCGGTCGCAATCGGGTTGAGCGATTCATGCAACGCCCGGCTGAAGCGGTCAACCTGCTCGAGGGCCGACTGCTGCGTGTCGAGGGTCTTGATCTGCCGCCGCTCAAGGTAGCCACCGGCGACCGCTGAGACTTGCTGGAGGAATTTCAGATAGCCCCGCTCAACATCGGGCTGGTTGGGCTGATGGAAGATCTCGATGAGGCCCTGCCGGCTCTCGCCGCGGTCAATCGGCGCACCGATCACCAGAAGATTCGAGGGGTTCGAGCCGCTCGGCTTGCCATCAGGACTGGTCAACGCCGCCTGCGGCGGCACCAGCAGGCCTGAGGGTGACCCCAAGAGCGCCTGCACCAGACCACTGTGGGCCGACTGCACCTCCGGATTGTCCGAGAGGCCCGTCGCCTGCATCTTGAGATGGGCGATCGGCTCGACGCGGCCCTCCCTGCCGGTCAGCCAGACGAGCCCAGCAACCGCCCCCATCGCCTCGATCACCCGCTCAAGCAGGCCGAGAAAAAAGTCGGCCTCGGCGGCGTCGGTCTTGGAAAGCTGCTCGATCTCACCGATGAGCGCACGAATCTGCTGCCGGGCCTCCTCGACCGAGCGGGGATCGACTGTGCTCATAGCGACGAATGCTTTCTCACATCTGTGCCGGCAGATACCCGGCGTTGGCAACAGCATCGGCGTCCGACCAGCCTGGCCGGACGCCGATGCCCCATGTCACTTTCGATCAGGCCTTGGTCGGCGGCGTGATCACCCGTTTCTGGACGTCGGTCTCAAGCACGCCAAAGGCCTGCTCATGCCGCTGCACGGCCATCATCAACGCTGCGGCCAGCCGCTTGGCGGTGAAAAAGTTGACGATGATCCGCTGTGTCAGGCCAATCGTGTCGGGCGAATTGCCGACGACCTGCTTGTTGAGGCCAAAATCGACGATCAACTCTTCGGGGGTACCGGTTACCCGGCAAAAATTGGCGTACGTCGCGGCAATGTGCGACTCATCAACAGGAACCGGCTCCTGAGCGGGACGCTGAGCTTCTTTCGGTGCATCGGCCATCAACAGACTCCATTTAGTACGTGTAGTACGGGGAAGCGGTTCGTGGCCAGCAAGGCTGGCTACCGCCGGAAATTGGACAACGTGTCTCAACGACTCTGTTGAGTACGTCCCCAACCGCGAAAGAGTTTACAGCCCTTCCCATGCGGGGGCTATGGGCCGCTGGGCAAAATGCTCGCCTGCCGGCTTTATTCTCGTCCCCGCCAGCCGTGCCGCTGCAGCCACGCGGTCGACACAAACCGCCGCAGCAGGGCTTCTGCCGCGCGGGCGGCGTCCCGCTGCCACGAGGTCTCCGCCGCCGATTCTTCAACCCTGGCCCCCCGAAAGGTCATTCTGACCGGCCAGCCACGCTGCTCTGCCAGGGCGGCAAACCGTTCGGCCAGTCGGAGCGTCCAGGCCGCCCCGAGGGTTTCTCGAAGCGGCAGCAGGCAGCCGTCGAGCTGTCGGACGAACTGGTCTTGCCCGGAACGGGGCGGCCCACGCCGCCTGCCGGCCAGCAGGCTTTGGACCACCGCCAACAGACTCCCGCCGGCAATCGCTGCGATCGCCAGCAGATCGACCTGCAGCTGCGGCAACGCTCGAGACAGATTCACCCCCGGCATCAGCGGCCAGATGAGCCCAAACTGACCGAGCGCGATCAGGCTGACGGCGACCGCCCGCCGGGTACCGATAAAATTGACCCAGCCGACCAGCACCAGCAGGGGAAGCAGACACCGGCCCAGGATGTGAAGATCGGGGAAGCTGCCGGGACGAATCAGAGCAGCTGAGGCGGCTGGCAGGGCCAGCACCACCGCCAACGTGGCGACGATCAACTGCCAGACCCCGTGCTGGGGCCGCTTCGCCCCCAACAGCGACACGATCGGGCAGACAAGAAGGGCTGCCACGATCACTCGGCCGCCAGCCGCCGAGGCCGGGCTGACCGTGCCCGCGGCCTGGCGAAACGCCTCCCCCGCGGTCACCGCTGCGGCGGCCGCAGCCCACCAGGCCGCTGGAACGGCAGTGGAACCTCGCACCAGCCAGCCACCCGCCAGTGCCGCCAGCATACTGAGTAACGCCAGACCACCGGCGAGTTGGCCAGCTACCACCGGCGTGAGCAGATCGGCAGTCAAATCACCAAGAACGAAGAAGCCGGAAGGTTGCATACAGGCAGCGGACGGGAATGATCAGAACGGGACCACCGGTGATACTGGTTGGTCTGATTCTACTGTCCGTCGGTGGCCGACTGGCTCCGGCCGCAGGAGTGACCGATACTTTGAAAGTTGTGCCGTGGCCGGCCCACTCTCCCCACAGGGGTACACCATGCATTTGTCCGCTTTTGCGGAGCCTGTCACCAGCGTGAGTCGTCCGCGATTCACCGCTGGCTATCGGTTCGCGCGGCGA
>RFVE01000217.1 GCA_009922585.1 Planctomycetia bacterium | reverse complement strand
CCTCTGCTTGAACCGCTCCGCGAGCCGAACGAGGCCCGTGGCAACGGATTGGTCATAGACGGTGTCTTCGACCCGCACGACGAGGCCGCCGAGCAGGTCTGGGTTGACGGTGAAGCGGGCGGCGAGTGCCGTTCCGAGGCAACGCTCGACCTCGGCCAGCACACCCTGTCGCTGTGTGTCATCGAGTGGCTGGGCTGTCGTGATGATTGCCTGTTGCCTGCCCGCCAGGCGATCGACCTCGCAGCTGACAGCGGCGACGATCTCCGGCAGAATCCCGAGACGTTGGTGGTTCGCAAGCACTTGCAGGGTGTTACGGGTTGTCTCTGATACCCGGCCGTTCACCGCCCTGTCGACAACAGCAGCCTTGTCGCTGGTGCTCAGTCGTGGTGATTCCAGCAGGGCAAGCAGGCCGGGTGCCTGCGGCAGCACCTCGTCGGCCAGCTGCTTGAGCTCTGCCACAACCTCGTCGCGGCAGTTGGCCTTGTCGGCCGCCTCAACGATCGCCTGGGCGTAGACATGCGCCACAAGGGCAACCGAGACATCGCGGGGGGCGAGCAAGGGCTCAACAATAGCTGAGGCTGGATCGGGGTGAACGGTCTGCATGGGTGCGGTTGGACTTTCCGGTGTCGTCAATAACGAGGCGATCAGTTGATGCTTGGGGTGGCCTTCAGACTGGCGACCGATTCTTGGACCAGTCGTTGCTGTTCCTCTGCAGAAATCTTCTCACGAAGGAACTTGCCGGCCACGGAAACAGCGAGATCACCCGCCGTCTCAGCCAGTTGCGCAATTGCCTCATCACGGGCCATGCCGATTTCCCGGTGGGCCCGCTGCTTCTCCTCGTCGGCCGCTTGACGGGCTTCGTTGACGATCGACTGCCGGAGGTTGTCAGCGTCTCGGCGAGCTTCATCAAGCATCGCCTTCACTTCCTCCGAGGCCTCGGCCAAACGCCGTTCGTAGGAGGCCAGCAGCTTTTTGGCGTCATCGCTTGCGGCCTGTGTCGCAGCGATGGTGTCGGCGATGCCCTGCTCTCGCTTCTCGAGCCCCTGCATGATCGGCTTCCAGGCGATGGCGGAAAGCAGGCCCATCAGGAGGAGGAACACAACAAACGACCAGATCGCCAAGTCGCCTCGGAACTCGGCCGGGCTTTCAAAAGCCTCCCGCGAGACGCCGGGAGGCGGATTGGTACCGATCTCTGAATGATGGTCACCGTGCCCATGAGCATCATCGTGATGCCCATCTTGGCTGGTGGCCGCGTGGCCAGGATCGGCCGCCTGGGTGCTGACGGCTGGGAATTGCGCGAAAAGCCCGACAGACAGCATGACGGCCATACCAAGTCTGCGAAGCAGCGATGAGCTGGTGCGTACATGCTGAGAAGGACTCTTGGCCGTCATGATCATGTTCCCTTTGTCTGTCACGCTGAATGGTGCAGGTTGAGTCGAACGCGGTGTGGTTAGCCCCCGAGGAGGCGACGGGTTGATGCTCAGGCCAAAGCCATCGGCTTCACCCGTCGGGGCGTCGGGTCGGCGGTGTCCCATCGGCGGTGGTTGCCGTTTCCGGCAGCCGAGGCTCGTGCCGGGGCCGACGCCCCCCAGGGTGCCAGCCTTACTTCGTTGAGCAGATGAACAACGCGTAGAAGGTGAAGCCTTCGATGAGGGCGGCGGCAATGATCATCGCGGTCTGGATGCTGCCAGCGACCTCGGGTTGACGAGCCATGCTCTCATAGGCTGAGGCGGCCAGTTTGCTGATGCCCATGGCGGCCCCGATCACCACCAGACCAACGCTGAAGGCGGCGGTGAGATCAATGAGCGACGTGCTGCTACCGCCAGCCTCCTGGGCACTGGCGACATCGGCACAGAATAGCGTCAGCAGAACAGCGGCAAGCATGCTGGCCGAGCGGGTCGAGAAAAGCGAGCGAAGCATCACTGGGGGAACTCCTTGCAAACGTGAATTCGGGATCTCAATTCCCGAGGGGGGTGAAACAAGATCGGTGACGGGCCATTGCGGAGGAACCTAACCTGGGATTGTCCGGGGACCCTGAAGACTCATGTTCTAAGCAAAATTGCACGGTTTTGAAGAGCCTGTACAGAAGTTTCTTTTCGGGGCGGTTCGGTGATCAGTGGTGGTGAACGGCCGCCCCGATGAACAGTGCGGAAAGAAAGGTGAAGATGTAGGCCTGCAGGAAGGCGACGAAGAGTTCCAGCACGCTGAACAGGGTGGCACTCGCCACGCTGATGCTG
Organism: Planctomycetia bacterium; assembly: GCA_009922585.1. GTDB lineage: Bacteria > Planctomycetota > Planctomycetia > Pirellulales > UBA1268 > UBA1268. Next base: position 1,963 of record RFVE01000217.1, on the reverse strand, counting down.
GTGACGGTCGCCCACATGCCGGTCGAAGCCGTGGCTGCTGCGGTGATCAGTCCCATGATGCCCAGCAGCACCAGGTGGCCTGCCACCATGTTGGCGAGGAGTCGCACGGCCAGAATCAAATGCTTAATGCAGAGGCCGAGCATCTCAATCAGAAACAGACCAACCGAAATGATGACCTTCAGCGGCAGCAAATAGTTCGGCATGTCGATCGGCGGAACCTGGTTGAGGAAGAAGCCGAAGAAACCGAACTGCTTCATGCCCGAAAGCATGCCGGTGACGAAGGTCGCTCCAGCCAACGCAAGGGTGACCGAAAACGAGGCGGTTGGCGATCCAGCCCAGGGCACCATGCCCAGCAGGTTACAGCCAAGAACGAAGAAGAACAGCGTCCAAAGCATCGGCACGAACTGGTCGCCGCGATGGGCCGGCGGGCGGCTACCGTGGCCGTCATCATGCCCGTGGCCCGGAGGATCATCAATTGCCGGCCTGGCGATCTGGTCACGAATGAAAACCAGGAATGCCTCGAAAAGATTGACAAACCGCCCCTGCGGCCGCTCACCTCCGCTGATGCGCTTTGCCAGTTTGCTGAACAGCAGCAGCATGACTGCAGCCACCACCAGTTCAAGAATCATGTATTTCGAGATCGCAAATCCCGACTTCTTGGCGTAGAGACTTTCGAGACGACCGAACGGCTGTGGAATGAGAACCTTCCCGTCCATGGCCCGGTTGAACTCATCGACGCTGTGAACCTCCGGATGGCCATCCCGCAGAAAGCCGGGTACCTCGTCAAGCGATTTCCAGTGGTACCGCCAGAGCCCCTTGGGGACCTCGAAGAAGTAGGCGTCCTTAAGATGGTAGATCGGGTTGGCTGACATCGGCGATTGGAGCAGGAGACGAAATGACGTTCGTTTGGTGGACTGAGCAAGGAGTGCTCTCAACGGCAGCCGGTCAGGTGCTGTCCCGATTTAAAACGTCGGGACACCCCTGACGACTGGCGACGATGTGCAGCAGGATATCAACCAAGAGCAGAACGAGATAGGAGGTGATGAGAGTTTCTGTCAGGAACCTCTGCAGTGAAGCTGAAACGAGTTCCCCGGCCCGGTCGGTCTGCAGCCAGCCGAGCATGGTGAGCGGCACCACCAGGCGGATGAGGCTCGCAGCTAGGCCGCCGGCGACGGCTGTAGCCGGACTGGTCGCTGAGAGTCGGCGGGTAGCCTGACTGAGCCACCAGCCGCCGCAGGCGGTGGTCACCACAATGCCGCTGATGGCTGCGACAGATTTCGCGCGGAGCGTCGGCGGAACTCCACCAGGCTGTCGGAGGAGAAGAATGCCAACCGCCACGAGGAGCTGGGCGAGAAGCAGGCCGAAAAGGCCCCGATAGAGGGTCGCGTCGGTCCGCCGTGCTGTCATCCCGGCCGTCCCCCTGGTCGCCGCGGGAAGCGGGAAGTTCCTGCCAAACGGACCAGCGCAGTCAGCCCGGCGGCAAAGCCGAGAAAAAAGCCAGCCGGCTCGCAGAAGCCGGTGCCGAGACGGCTATCGAGCCAGCGGCCCCCGATTCCCGGCAGCACCATGGTCAGTCCGACCGCCATGATCCGTGCAGCCCAGCCGAAGGCCGTGCCGACTGGCGAGGGGGCTGATTCGGCCATGAGGGGCTCCTCGTCTTGTTGCTGAGGCACGGGGTTAACTGTCGGTCCGGCCGAGCAGGAAGAATGTCCGTTGGAGCCCCTTGCCCTTCACTGCCATTTCACCGCGATCAGCAAATCGAAAACGGTCTTTGAGCATGATTTGGGTCGCTTCGGAGACATGCACCCGCGAGGGTTCGCCATGCGACTCCATCCGGCTGGCGGTGTTCACCGTGTCGCCCCAGAGGTCGTATGAGAACTTGTGCTTGCCGATGACGCCAGCCACAACCGGGCCGGAGTGGATGCCAATCCGCACTTCCATCGAAAGCCCCCGGTTTCGCATC
>RFVE01000216.1 GCA_009922585.1 Planctomycetia bacterium | reverse complement strand
GGTGTGCTGCCAGAGGAGAGCCTCTTCAAATCCGAAGTACTGCGGGGCGTCAGGTTCGCGGCCAAGTTGCCACTTGCCGGCAATGCAGGTGCGGTAGCCAGCATCACGAAACAAGTGGGCGAAGGTGATCTGATCACGCGGCAGCAATCCAAACCGCTGGTAGTTCCGCCGGTTTGACTGGCCCGTCATCAGCTTGACCCGGGTCGGCGTGCAGATTGGCTGGGCATGAAACTGCTCAAAGCGAACGCCCTCAGCTGCCAGTCGGTCGAGTACGGGCGTCTCGTAGTCGAGGCTACCGCTGGAGCCCAGGCACTCATAGCCAAAGTCGTCGGCCATGATCAGTACCACGTTTGGACGCTTCGCGTCGGCGGCATTCGCAGAGCCAACGGCCAAAACAACACAGGCTGCAATCGCAAGAAGCACCACGCTGCGGCTGAACGCCATCTGTCACTCCTTCAGGTCGAACAGTCGTCGCAGGGCATCGAGCAGGCCGTGGGGCGGACCGGCGTGGCTCTCACTGCGGAGAGACGCTAGCGGTGGGTGCAGCATCTTGGCGGCATAACGGCTGAAGGCCTGACGGATCTCATCACGGGCAGCCTCATCAAGCTCGGGCAGTTTGCGGAACAGCCGGTCAAGCTCAGCCTCGCCCGTCTCATTCCAGCCAGCTCTCAACTGTTCAATAACCGGCACCGTCGAGCGATGGTGCAGATCGCCCATAAACCGGCGGGTCTCTTCATCGATGATCGTCCAGGCCGCCGGCATCTCCCGCTGTCGTCGCCGCCGGTTGGCCTCGCAGGCTTGTCCAAGATCGTCAACTGAATAGAGCCAAACCCCGGGTCGCGCACCGATGGCCGGTTCAAAGTCGCGGGGGACTGCCAGATCGAGCACCACTAGCGGCCGGCCCTGTCGCGGGGCCTCGATCTGCTCGAAGGTGGCAAGGGTCACCACCGGCTCGGTCGCCCCGGTTGTGCTGACGATCAGGTCTGCGGCAACCAATTCACTGATAAGGTCATGATAGTCGCCTGCCGTTGCCCCCAGCCGTGTGGCCAGTTCGGTCGCCCGGCCAGCAGTTCGGTTGACCACCCGCACATCACTGGCCCCGGCATCGCGGAGATAGCGAAGGGTCTCGGCCGCCATCTTGCCTGCCCCGATGAGCAGCACTCGTTTGTCATCAAACCGCTCAAAGACGCCGGCGGCAAAGTCGGCCACCGCCACGCTCGGGATGGATAGCCGTTCGCGGCCCAAGGCGGTCTCGCTAGCCACCCGCTTGGCCGCCCGCAAGGCCGCCTGAAACAGCTCACCGGTCAGCGGACCAGTCGTGCCGCTGGCGACGGCCAGCTGCCAGGCCTGTTTGACCTGGGCAACAATCTGCGGCTCACCCAGGACCATGCTGTCGAGGCCAGCCGCCACGCTAAAGAGATGCTTGACCGCTGCCGGCCCACGGTCACCGGCCAGCACGCTGCTGACCGCCGCCAGCTCGACACCGCGGCACTCCGCCAGGAACATCGCCAGCTCATCGGGTGGCGGCGGCCCCTGCCGTTGCTCAGCAGCGGCATAGAGTTCGACCCGGTTACAGGTCGAGAGCAGCACCGCTTCATTTCCGGGAAACTCGCGCCGGAACCGGTCGAGCGCCTCCGACGCCTGTTCGACCGAAAAGGCCAGCCGCTCACGCAACTCGATTGGCACGGTGCGGTAGCTACCGCCGGCAAAGGTGAGACTCATGCAGCACCTCCCGCCGGCGGGGCGGCGACCACTGGTTGCCGGGGTGGCATGCCGTGCTGGGTCGTGCCGAGCACTCCCCAGAGGATTGACGCAGTCAGCATCACTAGACTCACCAGCGACAAAACCGCCGTCACCCGGCGGCCCTCGGGGCGGTGGCTGAACAGTCGACTGATGGCTGCTGCGATGATCAGCCAGACAACCAGCGTGCCCATTCGCAGCACGACCGGGTCGTTCCAGGGAACGGTTTCAAGCAGACCCCGTCGCCGGTTGACAGCATTGAGAATCATGCCCGAGAGGAAACCGCTGCCACCGGCACAGGCAGCGATTACAACCATCCGCGACGCCCAGAGCGACATCTTTTCAAGGCTTGGCATTCGGAAGCCCTGCAGCGGCGCCTGCTTGCGGGCCAGCCGGCCGGCCTGAATCAGCCACATCCCGCCAGCCAGGCCACCGAGCACAATTGATACGCTCATTGCCAGGTTGAAGCTGCCGTGAATCACACCCCAGGTCTGCGTAGCGGGGCTCTGCGGAAAGGGTTCACGGCTGGAGAGTTCTGCCGCCCCGATCAGGCCAAGAACCACCGGCAGTACGAACAGTCCGACCGGTGTCCGCGGGTTGGAGAGCGTCATCCAGAGCGAGCCGGCCGCCAGCAACCAGGCGGCCAGCAGGTACCAGTCAAAGGCACTCGACAATGGGAGGGCCGTGACAGTGGCTGCCCGCCAGAAGAGATAGAGCGTGTGGGCCAGCAGACCGGCGGTGGCAAAGCCGACCATCGTCACCCCGCGGACCCCCGAGCGAAACCAGAGCCGGGTGACCTCAAAGCCCAGCGCCACGGCATAGCTGGCCGCGAAGCAGACGACGGAAATGCGGGAGATGAAATCAGCCATGGACAAAAATCCGTCCTGCTCAACGGGTCACGCAGGCTGGGGGTGCTGTGATCGAATAACCCCTCAATTGTAGCCTGCGAAACACTCTGCACGAGCCGACGGGGCGGCCGATTGCGTTCTATACTTGCGTCGATGTCACCGCCTTCGCCGTCCACCGTTGCCGTCAGCCCCGCCCACGACTCGCTGTTTCTGCGGTCCTGCCGGCGAGAGCCGGTCCCCCGGCCGCCGGTCTGGCTGATGCGGCAGGCCGGCCGCTATCTGCCGGAATATCAGGCGATCCGCAACAAGGTGACATTTCTGGAACTCTGCAAGTCGCCGGCACTTTCAGCCGAGGTGATGCTGGCAACGGTCGATCGGCTGCAGGTCGATGCCGCGATCATCTTCAGTGATCTGTTGCCGCTGCTGGAGCCGATGGGCATGCAGCTGACGTTCGCCGAAGGCGAAGGGCCGGTCATCCACAACCCCATTCGCAGTTCTGACGATCTGCCACGATTCCAGGAACTTGAAGACGTCAGCCCTCTCGACTTTGTCTATGAGACCGTGCGGGCCACCCGGGCGGGCCTCGACCCGGCCCTGCCGGTCATCGGATTTGCTGGTGCACCCTTCACGCTATTGGGCTATGCGATTGAGGGGGGCACCAGCCGCAACTGGCTGGCAACCAAGCGGCTGATGCTGACTGAGCCCGACACCTGGCATGAGCTGATGGGCCGACTGGCCCGCACGATCAGCCGCTATCTGCTCGCCCAGTTCGACGCCGGAGCCGATGCCGTGCAGGTCTTCGACAGCTGGGTCGGCTGCCTCGGCCCAGAGCATTATCGCGAGTTCGTGCTGCCCCACAGTCGAGCGGTGCTTGAGGCGGTGGCCGACCGGGGGCCGGTCATTCACTTTGCAGCCGGCAACCCCACGCTGCTGCCCCTGGCCGCGGAAGCCGGCGGCACTGTCATGGGCATCGACTGGCGAATCGACCTCGACGACGCCTGGCAGCGGGTGGGCGAGGATCGGGCGGTGCAGGGCAATCTCGACCCGGCAGTCCTGCACACGACGCCTGAGGTGGTGCGGCAGCGGACGCTCGATGTGCTCGCCCGGGCGGGCGGCCGCCCCGGTCACATCATGAACCTCGGCCATGGCATCCTGCCACAGACGCCGGTGGAGCTTGAGCAAGCTCGCAAACGCCAAAGGGGTTTCGGGGTTGCCGACCGCCGCCTCGTGCGGCGGAAGACTTTTCAACAGCCCGCTTCACACCGTCCACCATTTTTCTCCCACCTGTTCTCCTGCCTGGAAAGACTCCACCACCATGAGCCAACCCACTCCCATCACTGTCGCCAAGGGTGACGGCATCGGTCCCGAAATCATGGATGCCACCCTCCATATCCTGAAGGAGGCGGGTGCCAGTCTGGCAATCGAAGAGATATCGATCGGTGAAAAGGAATATCTCAAGGGCAATGCTGCGGGCATCGCTCCTGAGGCGTTTGAGTCGATCCTCCGCACCAAGGTCTTTCTCAAGGCCCCGATCACGACCCCGCAGGGTGGTGGCTACAAAAGCCTGAACGTCACCACCCGCAAGGCGCTTGGACTCTATGCCAACGTCCGCCCCTGCGTGGCCTATCACCCATTCGTCCGCACCAAGCACCCGAAGATGGACGTGGTGATTGTCCGGGAGAACGAAGAGGATCTCTACGCCGGTATTGAGCACCAGCAGACGGTTGACGTCACCCAGTGCCTGAAACTGATCACCCGCCAG
>RFVE01000215.1 GCA_009922585.1 Planctomycetia bacterium | reverse complement strand
CTGCTGACGCCCTTCGTCCGCGGCGGGAAGGCGGGGCTGTTCGGCGGTGCTGGTCTGGGCAAGACCGTCATCCTGACGGAACTGATTGCCCGTATCGCCAGTGCCCATGGTGGCTATTCGGTCTTCGCCGGTGTCGGTGAGCGAACCCGCGAAGGGACCGACCTCTGGCTTGAAATGCAGGAGGCAAAAATTGGCGACACCGGCCGCAACGTTATTGAGCAGACCTGCATGGTTTTTGGCCAGATGAATGAGCCGCCTGGGGCCCGTCTCCGGGTTGCCCTCTCGGCACTGACCATGGCCGAGTTCTTCCGCGACACCACCGGCGCAGACACCCTGCTGTTCGTCGACAACATCTTCCGGTTTTCCCAGGCGGGTAGCGAAGTGAGTGCGTTGCTTGGGCGAATGCCGAGTGCCGTGGGCTATCAGCCGACGCTCGCCACTGAAATGGGGGCGTTGCAGGAACGGATCACCTCGACGGAAAAGGGTGCCATCACTTCGGTGCAGGCTGTCTATGTGCCGGCTGACGACCCGACCGACCCCGCGCCGGCCACGGCCTTCGGCAACCTCGACGCCTTCATCTATCTGGAGCGGTCGATCTCTGAAAAGGGTATCTATCCCGCCGTCGATCCACTTGCCAGTTCCAGCCGGATTCTCGACCCGCAGTACGTTGGTGATCGGCATTACGATGTCGCCCGACGGGTGCAGCGGACGTTGCAGCGATACCGTGAACTTCAGGACATCATCGCGATCCTCGGGGTCGATGAACTCTCCGAGGAGGACAAACTGATTGTGCATCGAGCCCGCCGGATGGAGCGGTTCTTGTCGCAGCCGTTCCTGGTGGCAGAGGTCTTCACCGGCAAACCGGGCGAGATCACGAGCCTGGAGGACACGATCCGCTCCTTTGAGGAAATTGCTGACGGTAAGTGGGACCACCTGCCCGAGCAGGCGTTCATGTATGTCGGCCCGATCGAGCAGGCCGAGGAACAGGCCAAGAAGATGGCCGCCAAGGGTTAAGCCCGGCATCCACACCCCAGAATTTTTGAGGAAAACCGATGGCCGACCAGACCTCCAGACGCCTGCTCCGGTGCGTGATCGTCACACCCGAAAAAACTGTTCTCGATGTCCATGCCGCCAGCGTGTCGCTGCCGCTTGACGACGGTAGCCGTGGAGTCGCGGTGGGGCACACGCCCTTCATCGGCAGGCTTGGCTCAGGAGTGGTCCGCATGGCTGGCGTTGAGGGCCGCCCGGGGGCGGAGACGACCGTGCGGACATTCGTCGAGGGTGGTTTCGTGGAGGTCTCTGGTGAGGCCGTCACGGTGATCACCCAGCAGGCAGTCGACTCAACGGCCCTCGATCCGGCTGCTGCTCGGACCGACCTGGAGACGCTCCGAGCAGAAACGGCCACCGGCGATGAGGCCATTGCCGCCCGAATGGCGGCCGAAACAGTGGCTCGGGCCCGCCTGCGGGCAGCCGAGCGACGCGACTGATTCAAATCTGATAGTCGGACTCGGGAGCCGGGGCCTCTCCCCGCATACGGAGCTTGGGCTTTTCGAGCACCACCGTGGTGTGTGGCTCGACCGATCGGGTCAGCCAGACATTACTCCCAATAACAGAGTCGTGGCCGATTCGAGTGGCTCCGCCGAGGATCGTGGCGTTGGCATAGATCACCACCCGATCCTCGATGGTAGGATGCCGTTTGGTCCCCCGCACCAACTGCCCCTCGGCATCGGTCGGGAAAGAGACCGCACCGAGGGTCACCCCCTGGTAGAGTTTGACCTGACTGCCGATCACACAAGTCTCACCAATGACCACACCGGTGCCGTGATCGATGAAAAAGTGGTCGCCGATGGTCGCCCCCGGGTGGATATCGATACCGGTGCGAGCATGAGCCCACTCTGCCATCATTCGCGGTATCAGTGGAACCGACAGGTGGTGAAGCAGATGGGCGAGCCGGTGAATGGTCACCGCCTCAAGCCCCGGATAGCAGAAGATGACTTCGTCGAGGGTCCGCACCGCCGGATCGCCGTCATAGGCCGCCTGAACGTCGGTGGCGAGAATCCTCCGCAACTCCGGAATCTGTTCCAGAAACTCAATCGCCTTGGCCTGCCCGAGGGCTTCGAAATCAGCCTCTTCAACACACTGCTGAACAGCCTCGGGCACCGCCGGAATAGGCCGGCCAGCAGCCGCAGCAGCCTCAGTCGCTGACAGGCTGTGCCGCAGTGCCCGGCCAATCTGAGTGGTGAGTTTGTCGTGCAGGCTGTCGACAAGATCCCCTACATGGTAGGTGACGTTGCCAAAGTGCAGGTTTTCCCGCCGCCTGTAGCCGGGGTAGAGGATCTCCTTGAGATCCTCGCAGGCGGTGACAATCGATTCATAATTGGGCAACGGGCAGTGGCCGAGATAATTTGTCGTCGGCACCTCTCGGTAGGTCTCGACGATCCGCTGCGTCAGATCGGGGAGTTGTTCCTTGAGGCGAACATCAGAGGCCATGATGCTTGTTCCTGCCGGGAGAACACCCCCGGGGCGACAGAGCGAGGGATGAGTTCTCCATTCGACCCCTTCGACCGCCAAAGTTGAGGGCTAACGATATTTTCCAGCCGCGCTACGACAACCGCGTAACTCTTGGAAAATGGGGCAATTTCTGCGGCCCGACGCCGGTCAAACCGTCAGTCGGCCTCACCCGCAGCGTTGATGGCCGCCGCCAGGGTCAAGCCGCCATCGTAGAGGGCGCGGCCAACGATGCAGCCGGCTGCTCCGGTTGCCGCAACGGCCCTCAGGTCGTCAGCGCCGGCAATGCCACCCGAGGCAACAACCGGATGGGGTGATGCCTCGATCATTGCGGCCAGTGCCGGCAGGTTCGGCCCCTGCAGCATGCCGTCGCGGGCAATGTCGGTGTAGACAATCGCCGCCAGTGGCAGATCAGCCGACCGCCGGGCCAGTTCAACCGCTTCGAGCGAACTGGTCTCGAGCCAGCCCCGTGACGCGACCCGACCGTCCCGAGCATCAAGCCCAAGTACAAGCCGACCGGGAAACGCCCGCGTCCATTCGGCGAACTGCTCTGGCTGCTCAATAGCGACACTTCCGATCACCAGCCGCGTTACTCCGGCCTCGAGATAGGCAGCGATCGTTTCCCGTGAGCGAATGCCGCCACCAACCTGACAGGGCACTCCGGCCGCAGCAACCATGCGAGCAATCAGGTCGCGTTGCACGGCAGTTCCCTCCTTGGCTCCCTCAAGATCAACGATGTGCAACCGGCGACACCCGCCAACGGTGAACTGGCTAACCGTCTGGACCGGATCATCTCCAAAAACAGTCTCCCGTCCGTAGTCACCTTGCTGGAGCCGCACGCAGCAGCCTCCCCGAAGATCGATTGCAGGCCAGAGTTCCATCGTGAAGGGTTCCTTAGTAGCGGCTCAGACCTCGTCAAGAAAGAATCGCAGCAACCGCATGCCGCAGGCCTGACTTTTTTCAGGGTGGAATTGGGTCGCCAGCAGGCGGCCCCGCCGCACGGCCGAGCAGAACGGTTGACCATAATTGGTCTCGGCAACGACCAGTTCTGGATCAGCCGGACGAACGTGATACGAGTGAACGAAGTAGAAAAAAGGCGGCGGCTCACCAGCGAATGCCGCGGCTGGTCCACTTCCCGCCCGCCACCCCACTTCGTTCCAGCCCATGTGGGGCACCTTATAGTCTGCTGGCAGTTCGAATCTGGCAACGTCTCCCGCGAGGACCGCCAGTCCATCATGACGACCTCCCTCCCAGCCGGTCTCAAAGAGCAGCTGAAGGCCCATGCAGATCCCCAAAAATGGACGGTCGGCCGCCAGATGCCGCTGGATCGGATCAACGAGATCCCGCTCGACGAGGGCCCGCATCGCATCGGCAAAGGCGCCCACCCCCGGCAGCACCAGTCGTTCCGACTCGGCCACCTCGTTCGGATCAGACGTGATTGCGGCCGTAACACCCTGCTGCTCAAGCGCCTTCTGAACGCTTCGCAGATTGCCACTCCCGTAATCGATGATCGTAAGCATTCCCGAAGTGTACGGGGCTTCACAGCCGGAAAAAGGGGCTGGCGAATTCGGCGGCCCACCCACTCACTCAGGGAGCCCGCTCCGGATAGATGACGCACTCGATCCGACGATTTCGCTGACGACCGGCGGCGGTGGCGTTTGAGACCACAGGATGGTTCGACCCGTGAGCGACAAGGAACATCTGGTCATCTTCAAGGGTGGTCCGAGAGGCGAGAAAATCAAATACGGCCGCAGCCTGAGCAGCGGTGAGCTGGTGAGCCGATTCCCAAGCGTCCCCGCGAATCGGCTCAGCGTCGAGGTGCCCCTCAATCCCAAGGAAGTGCCCAGGAAAGACCCGGTCAAGTTCAGCTGC
>RFVE01000214.1 GCA_009922585.1 Planctomycetia bacterium | reverse complement strand
TACATCCATCCGCAGACCCTTGGCGGCTTTGGCCTGATTCCCGAGGAGGCCCAGAAACACTATCTCGAGAACCGCTCCACGACGCTCGTCTATGACCTCGACCCCGACAGCGACGCGGTCCGGACGCAGCGGCGGGTCGTCGGCTGGCTCGGCGGCGGCACCGAAACCGACCAGTACGTGCACCATCACATCTTCCCAAACCTCGTCTTCACCTTCAGCGACCTCTACACCTACGCCCAGGTCTATCTCCCGGAAACGCCGACGACGTCAGCGACGCGGGCCTGGATGTTCAGCCTCGACGGCACCCGGCGGAACCCGTTTGCCCGGCTGATCGCCCGGCTGGCCGCCCGGCATGGCGTGAAGGCCAACACCGCCATTCAGCGGGAAGATGCCAGCGTCTTTGCCGCCCAGCAGCGGGGCCTCGCCAGCACGCCCTTCCGCGGCTGCATCGGCACCCGCGAGGAGCGGATCTGGTGTTTCCACGAGGCGGTGCGGCAGGCCTGCCGGCCGACCCCGGTAGCCTCCGAGTAAAACCGTCACCGTGGCTGCATCGGCAGCCGATCGAGTGCCTCAAACCCCGCCGCAAGCGACATCAGCCCGACCAGAACCTGCTCCTGCTGCAACTCATCGCCCCCCTCAACCACCACGCCGCCGGTGGCGAGTCCAGCCGCAGCGTCCGTTTCACCGGCCAGCAGCCGCTCAAGCAGAGCTGATGACATCCAGGCTACCGGGATCCCAGCCGGCGGCAGCCCGACGTGCAACTGAAGATTGCGTTCACCGCAGCGGGCAATTGTCCACTGCCCCCCGCCGGGTCCGAACGTGCCCAGCCCGAACTGTTCGCCGCCAGGACTGGCCGGCCGGCCCCAGATGGCCGGACCACAACGCTGCTCCAGCAGCGACCTGGCAGCAACCGCCGGAGCGGTCCGATCGGCCGGCGGCCAGCGGAAAGAGTTCCTGATGGCAAATCGACAGAGCCGGCGGATCGTCTCATCATCGAGCTCCGGAGCGGGGAGATCGGGAGCGACCGCTTGCGTCGCGGCAGCATCAAACGTTGGATCGTCGCGCCAGTACGCCCGATAGACGTGCATCTGGTCACTGAACAGCCTCCCGAGCGACGCCGGATCGAAGCCGGCGGTTCGCCGGTTTGTCGCCCCGTCCTGCCGGGCCTGCGCGGCCAACTCGCCAACCAGGGAGGCAAACACATCGCAGAGCCGGGCGACCGGCGTCGGCTTCGTCGCCGTCAGATGGTAGGTCCTCCCGTGGAGGCTGCGGTCGAGAATGATCCTGCTCATCACCGCCGAGACCCAATCGACCGGCACGAGGTTCTTTCGCTCTGCCCCGGTCATTCCCAGCACCTCAAGCAACGAACCGGCCTCAACGGCCACCGACAGAAAAGCCTCCACGAACGGCTGGACGATCCGCAGAGGCTTGTAAAACCCGTGGAAGGTGTTGGTGAAACCATGCACGAGATCACCGACGATGATGCTCGGCCGGTGGACAGTGCAGACCTCGAGGTGTTCCGCCGTGCGGGCAGCCGTCTCGGAAAGTATCTTGCTTCGCTCGTAGTCGTTGCCCGGTGTCTGGCCGACGTCGAGTTCAGCCTCGAGGATCCGCCCCTGCCGGAGGCCGCAGACGTAGGCGCTTGAGACGTGATGCAGCCGGCGAATGCTCGTCGCGCGGCAGAATGCCAGCACATTGTTCGTCCCCTCGACATTGCTGCGCAGCGGCTCGCCATCGCTTTCCCTGAGCTCGAACGAGAGGCTCGCCGCCGAGTGGACAAGTTCATCGACATTGGCCGCTACCCAAGCCGTCGCCTCGGCTGTAAGCCCGAGCCCCGGCTGCGTGATGTCGCCCTCCAGCACGACCGGCGCGGCCACCATCACCCCGGCAACCTCCTGCCAGTCAGCCAGCAGATCATCGACTCGGGACTCGGCCGAGTTGGTACGGTCAGCCCGCACCAGCACTGCCAACCGGCGGCCAGCAGCCGACAGGTCACGCAGCAGCGACCGACCAAGGAGGCCGGTCGCCCCGGTGAGCAATAGATAACGATCGGTCGGGACCATGCGGGTGCTCGCAAAAATGAGGAATGGGCATCAGCCGGGTCGTCCGGTCAGACGTGGATTGCCGCCCCACCATCGACAATCAATGTCTGCCCCTGCACCAGGTCAGACAGAGGCGAGGACAGGAATAGCACTGCGTCGGCGACATCACTCGCCTCCAGCATCCGGGGGCCAGTCATCGTCTTGCTGGCTCGCCCCGCGAACATCTGCTCGGCTCCCGGTAGCCGGCGGGTCGAGTCAGTCTCGACGAGGCCGGCCTCGACCACGTTGACATTTACCCCCCGGTCGCCAAGTTCAAGGGCCCAGTGCCGCGCGAGCGCCGCCAGGGCCGCCTTCGAGCCACCGATCAGGCCATACATCGGTAACGCCATATGGGTGCCATGGCTGGAAAGAACGACCGCCTTGCCCCGGCCCTCGGCTCGTTCCAAGAACGGTGCCGCCGACTTCAAGAGGTGCACCAGCGACATCACGTTAGTATGCATGGCCGCATCAAAATGCCGCTGGGTCGTTGCTGCCAACGGACGGAAACCACCGGTCGCCGCGTTGTGCACGAGGATGTCGAGTCGACCGAACTCGTCAGTCACGAATCGCAGCATCTCCTCGACGTCCTCTTCGTGGCTGACATCAGCCCGGATGCAGGCAACGTTCCGGCCGAGGGCGGCAATCTGCTCGGCCACTAGCTCAGCCTCGTTCGCGCTGGTGACGTAATTCACGACTACATCAGCGCCAGCCTCTGCCAGCCTGAGAGCACAGGCTCGCCCTATTCCGCGGCTCGAACCGGTGACCAGGGCCACCTTTCCGGTGAGATCGATCATGGGACAGCTCCTTGCGACATAGGCTGCGCAGCGACCGGTACCGGCAGTTCCAGCCGGTCGAGTAGCCACCGCTGAAAATGGACGATTCGCTCCTCTCGGCGGGAGATCAAGCCACCACCAGGCTGGGCGGTGGCCTCAAGACCGGCCTGAACACGGGGAACGATGGCGGCATCCTCGCCAACCACCTGCAGCCAGAACCGCGACTGCACGCCGGCCCAGATCCGCAGCAGTCGGTCAGCAAGTGTCCGGCTGCTGCCAGATTGCCGGGCGAACCAAGCCACCACCAACCGGGTGAGACGAGCAGACTCGGGGAGAAAGCTCAGGAGAATGGCAAAGCTATCGGTCGCCGCGAGGGTGAAGGTTGGGTGGAGGTGGGTATGCCGGTAGCCGCCGTGACGGGAAACCCCGAGCCTGCCCAGCAAGAGCCGCTCCAGGCCAACGACCGTCCGGCGGGTATCGCCGGGACCGGAAAAGCACGATCCGGCCGTCGTGAGTTCGTGGCGGCATGCGTTCTCCGGGGGCGCAGTAGTGAACGTCCGCGGATGCACCTCAGCGACGTGATAGCTCTCAAGGGTGTTCTCAACTGCCACTTTCCAATTGACCGGCAGCAGTACCTCCCGGCGGCCAATCTCACCGTGCTGGCTGGTATGCACCGCTGGATCACAGTCGCACGCGGCAAGTTGTGTGGTGACAGATTGCTGCGGCTGTCCCACTGACACAAAGACAAGCCCGCCACAGACCTCAACCTGCACCTGCGTCAGTCCGAGCTGCCCCTTCTCAAGCGGCCGGAAGGCGGGGGCATCGGGGATTCTTCGCGTCGATCCGGAACACCCGTCAAACTCCCAGCCGTGATAGCCGCACTTGAGCACCGCCGTGCAGCCTCGCGGTGCATCGGTCAGCGTGGCGAAGCGGTGCGGACAGACGTTGAGGAAGCCGTGGATCTCGCCACCGTCCCGCCTGAGCAGCAGGGGCCGCCCAAGGAGTTTCAAGCTGACGAAGCTGCCGTCACGGGGAAAGTCACCGCTGGTCGCCACTACATGCCAGGCTGGGAGCAACGCCTTCTCAACCTCCCGTTCGTACCAGGCCTCGTCATGGTAGGCATGAGCTGGCAGCAGCTGCGGCAGATGCGTGTCGCTTATGAACATGCCAGCCTCCCTACCGGAATGACAGTGACGGCCGATCGACTCAGATCGGTTCCCATCAGCGTGCCTCCCGGCTAGGCACCACGGCCAAGTGCAGGCCGTCGAGAGCCAACAGCGGCTGGCCGTCGTCGCCGTAGAGGGTGAAGTCGTAGACTGTCTCCTGTGCGTCATGCTGCCGATAGAAGAGTCTGAGGGTACAGGCTTCGGCCACCCGGGGCTGTGCCACCATTCGCAGTCGCTCAAACCGCAGCGGCACCTCGACCCGTTTCCCGAGCAGGATGTACGAATAGACGGCACAGCCAACGATACAGCCGTCGAGCAACGCAATCGGAACGGTCCAACCGGCAGCCCCACGGCTCGCGGCCACCACGTTGGGATCGGGAGCGGTCAGC
>RFVE01000213.1 GCA_009922585.1 Planctomycetia bacterium | reverse complement strand
GTTCACCACCCAGTCGCTGCAGGCGGCGACCGCACCGGGGGTGCGGCTGTTCTATGGGGAGCTGGGCCCGGACAACATCGGCTGGGAGGTGGGCTATCTCGGCGTCTATGGCATGTTTGGCTCAGCCAGCCAGACCGACCCCGACAATCTCTTGGTGCCGGGAGTGCTCGGGCAGACCGTGGCCGGCTGGTCAACCGCCGACGAAATTCGGCCGACCTATGCCTCGAGCCTCAACATGGCCGAGTTCAATCTGTTTACGTATTGCTGTGAGACCGAATGTCCGGAAGAGACCATTCTCTGGTCGCGTCTCGGCTGTGGCCGGTCATGTGTCTGCACGAACTGGCTGTTCGGCTTGCGGTGGGCTGGTCTCGATGAACAGGCTGACCTCAACGTTCGCTGCTGCGAAGGCGACCCCTTCACCGCCTACTCGGTTCGAACGAGTTCGCAGTTCGTCGGGCCACAGCTGGGCGTCCGTAGCCGCCGCCAGTGGGAGAACTGGGCGATCGAGGGCTGGGCCAAGGCGATGCTGGCCGGCACGATCTTGAATTCATCCGCCGACCCGGTCACCTCATCACTGGCACCGGGCGTGATCTATCGTCAGGGCCGCAGCCTCAGCCGAGGCGGGGTCGGCTTCATCGGCGACCTCAATCTTTCGGCGGTTCGCCGACTAACTGACACCTGGTGGCTGCGGGCCGGCTACAACCTGATCTGGCTTTCTGGCGCCGCCCTCGCACCTGATCAATGGGACTTCACTGATACACCCACCAGCGGCACCACGCTGGTTGGTGGCGGAGGTCTGTTCCTCCACGGTGCCAATCTCGGCATCGAAGCCCGCTGGTAGCCGCGTTTCGGCCTGACGTGACAGCTCGGAATACTGTCACTCGCGTGCCGGAAAACCGTCAGCTGATCCCGAACTCGTGCGGATTCGAACGGGAGTTGCGAGTCTCACTTGGCTCATTGACTCACTGTCCTGCGACGCTGGCAGGACACTCACGCCGTCTCTGGAATCCAGCAATGTCCGTCACCGTAACGAAGTGCATGACCGTCCTCACTCGCTTAAAGCGACTTCGCTGGCCGCGTGCAGCCGCGCTGACAGTGCTGTTCGCCTGCTCAGCCTCCCCCTTGGTGAAAGCTGCCGAGCCATTTGCCTTCAAGCAGGACGACACGGTGGCCATCTTCGGCAACGGCCTCGCCGACCGGATGCAGCACAGCCCCTGGGTCGAAACGGTGCTGCAGCATCACCTCAAAGGGCAGGATGTTCGCTTTCGGAACATGAGTTTCGCAGGTGATATGGCCAATCAGCGGCCTCGCAACAAGGGCTTCACCAACGACGAAGAGTATCTGCAGCATGTTGCGCCCGATGTGATTTTCATCATGTACGGCTACAACGAATCGTTTGCCGGACCAGAGGGGGCCGATGCCTACCAGCAGGAACTGGTGAAGCTGGTCGAAAAATATCGCGGCCTCCGCAAACAGGCCGGCGTCGAGGCCCGGTTCGTCCTCTTCAGTCCCATCGCCTACGAAAACACTGGCAATAGAAACCTGCCCGACGGCACCCAACTCAACGCCAACTTGGCCGCCTACACCGAGGCCACCCGACGGGCAGCCGCTGAAGCCAACGCAACTTTTGTCGATCTCTACGGGCCAACCTTTCAGCGATTTGCATCAAGTAGTGAACCGCTCACGCTCAATGGCATTCATTTGAATGCCGACGGCTATTGGGAACTGGCCGGCATCATCTCCGAGGCCCTGCTAGGCAAGGCTGCCCCTGCCCGGGCCAATCTGGACGCTCTTTATAAAGCGGTCGAAGACAAAAACTGGCACTGGCATAACCGCTACCGGGCCACCGACGGCAACGACGTCTGGGGAAGCCGCTCAACGCTCACCTTTGTCGATGGCCAGAGCAACGCCGAGGTGCTCAAACACGAGCTGGTCATGCTCGACGTCATGACCGCCAACCGGGATCCGGTCATCTGGGCGGCAGCAGCGGGCCGTAGCCTCACGCCTGACGACAGCAACGTGCCACCGCCCGTAAAGGTGATCTCGAATGTTGGCGGCGGCAGCAAAAGTTCAAGTGCTGACAAGGAAGGCAATGTTAACTACCTGAGCCCCGAGGAAAGTGCGGCCAAAATCAAGGTGCCGGAGGGCTATCAACTCAACGTATTTGCCTCGGAGGAGATGTTTGAGGACTTCGCCAATCCCGTGCAGATGCAGGTTGACAGCAAGGGCCGGCTCTGGGCGGCTTGCTGGAACACCTACCCGAAGTGGGAACCACTCAAGGAGATGAACGACACGCTGGTCATTCTTGAGGATGATGATCGCGACGGTGTAGCTGACCCAACCCACTGGGCTTTGAGTTCTGGGGAGGGGGCGTCGTAGTGACATCAGGCCCTGATCTGCTGTTCCTCAAGGACACCGACGGTGACGATGTGGCCGATGTCAGGACGGTGCTTCTCCAGGGCCTCGGCACCTCAGACACTCATCATGCTGCCAACAACCTGATCTATGGCCCCGATGGCGGCATCTATTGGCAGAGCGGCATCTTCCTGGTGCACAACCACGAAACCCCGTGGAAGCAGAACCTGAACATTGGCCAGTCGGGCATGTACCGGTTCGACCCGCGGACCTTCGCCATCGCCCCGCACGCGGCCAACTCACCCAACCCCCACGGCACCAGCTTTGACTACTGGGGCTATTGCTACGCCAACGATGGTACCGGCGGCAGGTCATACCAGGTGCGACCGGAGGGAACGGGCTTCAAGATGCACGAGCTTCTCACGAAGGAGTTCCGGCCGGTGGCCGCCGATGAAATTCTTTCCTCCACACACTTCCCTGATGAATTGCAGCAGGACTTCCTGATCTGCAACACGATCGGCTTCCTCGGGGTCAAGCAGTACGACCTCGACCGAGAGGGCGAAGGTGATGAAGAAGAACAGCCCGTCACAACAGCTGAAACAGGAATTGAGATCACTCCCGACGGCGGTTTAATCACTGCCGCACCTTCGGAACTGAAGAGCACTCCCGTGACTGGCTTCAGGCTCAGTGTCAAGGGCCGCCAGCAGATGAACATCGCAGAAATAGAGGTTATCAGCGGCGGCAAAAATATCGCCAAGACGGCAACCCTCAGCCAGTCGAGTGAATACAACAACGGGCAATTCCCTGTGCAACGGCTCGTTGATGGCGACAAAACAAACTTTGCCCACACCGGCAATGAGCAGAACCCATGGATGCGGGGTGATTTTCCGACGCCGGTGCGAATCTCGGAACTCAAGGTCTGGAACCGAAAGGGATTCGAGCAACGGTTCGACAACGGCCGCATCGAGTTTTTGAATGGCGAAAAGATCGTCGCCGCAGTGCCAGTCACGATCTCAAGAAAACGGGCCGAGGCTGAACGCAAGCGACGGTTCGGCGAGGTCTGGGGCACACCGGGCATCGAGTTGCTCAACAGTGAAGACCGAAACTTCCGACCGACTGACGCCATCGTTGGCGAGGATGGGGCGTTGTATGTGAGCGACTGGCAGAATGTGATCATCGGCCATATGCAGCACAACATCCGCGACCCCAACCGGGACCATGCGCACGGACGGATTCTGCGGCTGACAGTCAAGGATCGGCCGCTGCAGCAGCCGGTGAAGATCGCCGGCGAGCCGATCGAAGCATTGCTTGAAAATCTCAAACATCCAGTCAACGGGGTCCGACACCGCACCCGGGTGGAACTCAGCGGGCGGGACTCAGACGCCGTGATCGCTGCTGCGCGACAGTGGATGGCTGATTTCGACCCGAACGATGAAACCGAGGCCCACCACTTGCTGGAGGCCCTCTGGTTGCACCAGCAGCACAACGTCAAGAATGAAGACCTGCTGCAGAAGCTTCTGAACTCATCGGTCAGGCACGCCGTAGTAGCGGCCAAGACGGTCGATCACTTCTGGCACAAGGTTGACGCCACCGGAGCGAGCGGCTTTGCTGCGCCTGCGGCGATTGAGTTTGTGAAGTTCGACCCGCCCAAACATCTGGCGAAGGCTGACCGGAAGGCCTACGAGCTGGGCTCAAAGGTTTATCAGCGAGAGGCCCACTGCGGTACCTGCCACCTGACCCACGGGAAGGGCAACGGGCTGATCTATCCGTCCCTGGTCAACAGCCCCTGGGTGGGCGGTAGTGAGGAGCGGTTGATCAAGATGGCCCTGCACGGCATGTGGGGCCCGATCACCGTCCACGGGAAGACCTATGAGCCAGCCCGGGGTGTGCCACCAATGACCGCCTTCCGCAACCTGCTCAATGACGAGGAACTGGCGGCGGTGCTCACGTTCGTGCGGAACAGCTGGGGCAACCAGGCCTCCGTCATTGCGCCAGCGACAGTCAAGCGGGTGCGGGCTGAAACGAGCAACCAGACCACCTTCTGGAACCCGGCCGACCTGCTGGCTGAGCATCCGCTTGAACCAGA
>RFVE01000212.1 GCA_009922585.1 Planctomycetia bacterium | reverse complement strand
ACCCGACAGGATGCCCGCCTTGGCAAAGAACATCAGCCCAGCGAGCAGGGCCAAAACCGGCGAAAGCTTGAGCACCGGCAGCCCCAGCAACTCTTCCACCGAAAACAGCAACATGCTGGCGATCATCGTGCCGCCCCAGATGTGAGCCACCTGCCGCTCGACCGCCGTCACCGGCCCGGCCCGATGCCGCAGCGCCCAGAAGATGGGCGCCCAGAGCGCCAGACCGCCGGTCCAAAGCAGCACATACGGCCAGCGGCTTTCCACCCCCTGCCAGGCCAGCACATCGGTGATCACCGACAGAATCAGCACCACCACCGAGTGCCACATCCAGAGCAGGCCCCAGTTCTCAAGGACTACTGCATGGTGAGTCTCACGCAGCAGCCGGCTGGCCACGTCCAAAAGCCCACCACGACGGGCAGCCACCGATTCACCTGCCAGAAAGGCTCGCAGATCAGCCGCCAGATCACCTGCCGTGGCATATCGGAGATCCTGCGGCTTTTGCAGAGTTTTGAGTGCAATCAGCTCGAGGTCACGATCCACCTGCCGGTCAATCGAACGCGGCAGCGGTGGATCAACTTCAAGCACGGCCAGCAGGGTGTCCATCGGACTTGAGCCTTGAAAAGGCGGCCGCTGCGTCAGCACCTGGTAAAGAATTGCCCCCAGGCTCCAAATATCACTGGCTGGGCCGACGTCACCCCGGCTGCCTGCTGCCTGCTCGGGCGACATGTAGCACGGGGTGCCGATGATTGCCCCGGTATGAGTCATCGTCTGATCGTCTTCAAGTCGCTTGGCCAAGCCAAAGTCAGACACATGCGGCTGGCCGGCTGTGTCAATCAGAATGTTCGAGGGCTTCAGGTCGCGGTGCAGCACACCCCGAGCATGAGCCGCCTGCACTGCCTCAGCCACTCGGGCCAACAAAGTCGCCCCATCCCGCGGTGGAATCGGCCCAGCCTGCAGCCGCTTGGCCAGTGTCGTTCCCTCAATGAACCGCATTGAATAGAAGGGGTGGCCGTCGTGCTCGCCCACCTCAAAGATGGGCACGATGCCAGGATGATCCAGCGGGACTCGCCGCGCTGCTCGCTGGCTGAGATCACCGGCTGGCTGGATGATGGTCGACTCATAGGCGACGGCGTCGGTCATCGAGATGGTGGCGAAAAGCTCTCGCAGCTGGCCAGCCAGGTCGGGATGCTCGCGGCAGAGGCTTTCCAACCGGTCGTGCGCCCGCTCGCCCACTTGCTCGGTGAGCCCATCAAGCAGCTCGGCCAGCCGCTCTTCAGCCTCTGCCGAAAGCTCGATATCGACCGCCCGGGTTTTTCGCAGTGCCGCGTCCACAAGTGATGTGCATCATCGATGATGGGAAAACGAACCCTCCCTGCATAGTAGCCAGTCGACCGTCGTTGACGAACGGACTCGTTGCCTGGAAGCCGGCAGGCAGGGTGGTGGCCTGATTCGTGTTCTTCGTGCCTCGCGGCAAGTTATTCACCTCGGCCGCCTCGGCGGTGGAAAGATGCTCGAAGTGCCGCAGCAGAACAATCTGCCGGTCGGCCTCTTCCAGCTGTTCAACAGCCGTGGCGAACCGCCGCTCAAGCTCATGCCAGGTGGCCACCGCCGCCGGCGTCAGCTCGCGGTCAGCCAGGCCATCGGCCAAATCGGTCTGCGAGGCATCAGGATCAGCCGGCGACTCAAGCGGCACCTCGCGATCGAGGCTGCGGGAGGCGGCCACCCGATGCCGCCGATGGGCATCGATGACCCGGTCACGGGCCATGTGCCGCAGCCACAGTTGAAACGGCATCGTCGGATTGGCCAGGTAGTCGCCCAGCCGCCGGTTCGCCTCCAGCATGACATCCTGCACGATGTCGCTGGCATCGACCCGTCGCTGCACCACCCGGTCAAGCCGGTGGTCAATCATCCGTCTGATCGCGGCCCGGTGTCGGGCCAACAGTCCGTTGACCGCCGCAGCATCACCCTGCCGAGCCCGGTCGAGCAGGACAAGCGTCTGCGGGGCAGGGTCTGTCGGTTCCGCACTATCGCGGGAAGCGGTCATGGAGCACGCAGCGGGAAAGAAAGCCAGTGATTCAATCCTACCAACGTGTCACCGGCCACGTCGCCGCAAGTTCGAAAAAACAGGTCGTAGCAATCAGGCTGACCATGCCGGCCAGCGGCCGTTTCCCGCCCCAGCGGCAGCCAATCCATTTTTTGACCGGCCTCCAAACATGTTCCATAATCGCAAGCGGTCAGAGGATGGACCGCAGCCCCGCCGCCCCCCCACGGGCGGCCCAGCGAATGGACTGCCTGTGCCCTCTGCCCCCTCCTTCACCGCGACCACGCTCGCCGCCGGCTGCAACTTCCGGCGGCTACCCTCGTGGCTCTGCCAAGGGTTGCTGGTGGCGGTGCTGGGCCTGGTTGCAGTCCCGCTCTTCGCCGCCCCGCCTGTTGTTCCGGTGGCCGGGGATGTCTCGATTGACGATCTGGCGATCCGATCGACCAAGCTCGAGGCTGCCGGCCAGTGGGCTGAATTAGTGACCCTTTGCGAGCCAGCCGCAAGAAAGGGTGGCCTCTCGCCCGACCTGTTTGCTCGCTATGACTTGGCAAAAATTCACTGCGACCTGGCCCGCCGATCGGCCGAAATGGCCTATCAGCAGGCGCTGTCCCAGCTGTCTGAGAATGACGCTCGCCGACTCTATGCCGAGTGCCTCAGCCGGATTGTCTCCCATCATGTTGAACAGCCTAACTTTCGCCGGCTGGTCGATCGCGGGTGCCTGGCCATGGAAGTTGCGGTGACCGACCCCGAGTTCTGCCAGCTGCATGCCCGGCAGGCCACTCCTGACAGGGTGGGACAGTTCCGTGATCACGTCCAGCGGATTGTTGCTGGCCGCGGCATCACCAGTGTTGCAGAGGCCGAGACCATCGCCGCTTGGGTGGCCCGGGCCGCCCATTCGGCTGTCGGCGTGCCTCCGGTTGTCACCCTGCTGGAAATGACCGCCGCTGCCGTCGGTGGGTTGGATGAGTACTCGGCCTTCCTCACTACCGGCCAACTCAACGATCTCTATGCCCAGATTGAGGGCAACTTTGTGGGGCTGGGCGTCGAACTGAAAAGTGCCGATGACGGCCTACTGGTTGTCCATGTGATTCCCGGCAGTCCCGCCGAACGCTCGGGTCTCTTGGCGGGCGACCATCTCGTGGGCATCGCGGGCCGGGCCATTGGCGGCATGCACGTTGATGCCGCCGCCCAGCTGTTACAGGGGCCGGAGGGGTCGCTGGTGACCCTCGCCGTGCTTCGGGGTGCAGGTCCCGCCCGGGCCATGACCGTTCGCCGCGAGCATGTCGAGGTGCCAAGCATCGAAGACATCCAACTTATCGACCGTACTGCTGGCGTCGGCTACCTGCACATCACGTCGTTCCAGAAGACGACGGCGGCCGACCTCGATGCCGCCCTGCGAAGGCTCGACTCAGCCGGCATGCGGTCGCTAGTAATCGACCTCCGAGGCAACCCGGGCGGGCTCTTGTCGGCAGCTGTCGATGTGGCCGACTTGTTCCTCGACCGCGGCTTGGTGGTGGCCACCCGGGGCCGCAGCCCGGAAGAAGACTTCAACTACACCGCCAGCCAGGCCGGAACCTGGCGGCTGCCGCTCACCGTGCTGATTGACGGCGACTCGGCCAGCTCAAGTGAGATTTTCGCCGGGGCCATCCGAGACCACGGCCGGGGCCGGATTGTCGGGGTTCGCAGCTACGGCAAGGGCTCGATTCAGGGCATCTTTCCGCTTCAGATTGCTGGCGTCGGCATGCGGCTGACGACAGCCAGTTTCTATTCGCCCGCTGGCCGGCCCTTCAGCCGGGTTGGGGTTGAGCCCGATGTTTGGGTCCAGCAGACCGCCCGCCCCGACGCCGCCGGCCGATCAAGCAGCGGTGATGCTGCACTAGCGGCTGCGGTGGAGGTGGCTCGTAACGCAGCCGGGCACAGCCTGGCCCAGCCGGTCTCCCGCCGGATCCTGCCACGGTAGCAGCACCTGCCCGCCAGTCGTGCCGGTGACTTTCTTTTCGGGCGTGAAGAAACCGATAATCTGGCGGTATGGCCGCAGGTGCTTCGGCCGTTATCCATCCCCTTCCGGAATTGTCTCATGACCAGCGTTCGCAGCAACGTCGTCACCGCACTGAACAGCTACAAGCCCCGTGGTCCCGCCTGGAACCTCCGTGAGACGCCAACCGGCGAACTCTTCGGGGTCAACGTTTTCAATGACGCCGTGATGCGGGAGCGGCTGCCCAAAAGCATCTACAAGGCGATCCAGGCGACCATCAAACAGGGCAAGCCGATCGACCCGGCCATCTCCGACGCTGTTGCCCTGGCGATGAAAGACTGGGCGATCGAAAAGGGAGCCACCCACTATGCTCACGTCTTCTATCCACTCACTGGTCTAACCGCCGAAAAGCACGACAGCTTTCTCTCACCGACCAGCGGCGGCGGAGCGGTTGC
>RFVE01000211.1 GCA_009922585.1 Planctomycetia bacterium | reverse complement strand
TAGACAGGGGCCGTGGGCACTTGCCCCCGTGGCAATGTCGAAACCTCGACGAAGCTGCGGAGTTCGGCGGTGATCATTTCGCCGAGCGATGCATTGTCCAAGTCGGTGAATTCAGCGGGGTCAGCCATTGTGGTGACGGCCAATTCTCCCGCGTAGGAGGTCACGCCAACAGCGAGGGCGGTACCGGGGCGAACGGGAGGCACACCCACGACGCTGGTGATCGTCAGGCTGCCGGGCCGAACGAGGCCGGCCCGCGTCGGCGCCCGGGTCCTCATTCGGGTCTGTATGTTCCCGACATTACTCACCACAGCGGTTGAAAGGCTCAGGGGCAGCCGAGTAAGGAGTCGCAGCAGCCACGGCCACCGGGCAAGCTGACGCAAGACCTCTAGAAACAATCCCGCTGCGCCAGTTGACTGGATCCAGCGACTCGCCACCGCGAGGGACTGAGCGAGAGCAACCGCAGAGTCACAGGCTGCCGCTGTCCGATCAAGGAAGGCATAGCCGATCCGATTGGTTGCCGGTTCACGACACCCAGGGGGCCGCAGGCTGACGGGCATGTTAATCCGAACAGCCTTGGCTGGACGGCCCTGGCGGCTGTTCCAGCGGCAGATGCCGCGCATTGCTGCCGCAACGGTCAGATCGTTGACTGCAGTGCCCAGCACCGCCGCCGCGGCCTGCACGGCTCGTGTTTCTTGGCGTGAGAGTCGCGTGGTCCGGTATGGACGTTCAGCCGCCGCGGCAGGCTGTTTGCGATTCGACGTGGCCAGCTTCGCCGGCAGAAAACTGGCAAACGTCCAAGTGGCCGATGCCTGATTGTCTGCTCCTTTTGCCGGCGGACGTGGGGCCGGACTGTCGCGGCGTGAACGGATGACGCCAGGCCGTAACCGCGGCGGTTCACCGCCTTCATAGATCGACCAGACATCACCGAGAAACTCCAACGCGGCGATGCCATCGCAGACACTGTGGTGCACCTGCAGCACAAGGCTGAAACGATCAGCGGCCTCTTCGAAGAGCAGTGCCCGGACGCCCGGCTCCCGCTGGAGCCGAAATGGACAGAAAGCGATCTGCCGGGCGGCATTATCTGCCGGCATGGTTCGTGGTACCACTATGAGAGGCGGTTCGATTTCGGTCAGCACCCATTGCCAGCCATCCGGGCCATGGACGGCCCGGGACCGCATTCGCGGGTGCCGCCGGGCAGCG
Organism: Planctomycetia bacterium; assembly: GCA_009922585.1. Taxonomy (GTDB): domain Bacteria; phylum Planctomycetota; class Planctomycetia; order Pirellulales; family UBA1268; genus UBA1268. Next base: position 3,300 of record RFVE01000211.1, on the reverse strand, counting down.
AGCGCGAGGGCCGCCTTGAGTTGGGAATGGTTAAGTGAGCCGACCAGAGTGGTCTCCAAGTAGAAACACATGGGATAGCCTGGCCGCTCATCGAGCAGCATGAGCAGTTCAAACGGTGTCAATGGCTGCCGGGCAGCTGCCAGAGCGGGCTCTCCGGTGTTGGCTAAAAACGGTTCAGATTGCATGTAATTTTGGCCACCTGCCGTCCTGACGGGCCACTGATTCGCTCGCCATCGGAAAAAGACGGCTGGAAAACATCAGCATTTGTGTAAGCAACATTCTTGACAGTGAAATTTTCCGATCAATACTCGGCCCGCATGGATTTTGATCCATCGTGAGCCCATGGATGGGGTGGTATCCCTTTACTCCCAGCCAGCCGGCGGGTGATCCATGGCTACGACACTGCTGATGCCCCCTCTGCCGGAATTTCGCGGCTCGCGCGGGATGGTCGTTGCTGCCGGCGCTGCTCTTACGTACCCGTGCGGTGGCCGGATGGGCGTCCGCCAACCCGCCTCGTGCCAATGGCACTTGCTTAGCGGCGGCGTTTCTTTTGCGTAGTTTTAAGAAAGGACTCCAGAGCGTTGCAGGAACCACTCGCACTCGTCGGTATGGCCTGCCGTCTTCCGGGCGGAGATGGGCTCGAGGAGTTTTGGCAACTCGTCAGCCGAGGCGGCACAGCCTGGGGACCACTTCCAGAGGACCGGTTCTGCCGAGACCTTTACTATGCCGATGGGAAAGGGAAGACCGGCAAGAGCTATTCTGAGCTTGGAGGGCTCGTCTCTGATCGTGCCGTTGATCCGGCGGTCTGTCCGCTGACGGCGGACATGGTCGATCGTTACGACATTGCCCACCAGATCTTTCTTGAGGTCGCCTCCCAGGCCTGTCGTGATGCGGGTCTCGACCCCTTCGCGATGCCAACAGACCGGTCAACCGGCGTCTATGTCGGCCACACTGGTGGCAGCCCTGTTGTGGGTGACTGTGTTTTCTCCACCCGCATCGACGAGGCAGCAACACTGCTTGACGAGGTCGAGGCTGCCCGGGAACTGCTGGGTTCTGAGACGGCGACTGTGGCGGCTGATCTTACCGCAGCCGTGCGGACTCGGTATCCGGGCCGTCAGCCGGGGCGGCCTGCCGAACTCAGCGCGCTTGGTGCGGCACGGATCGTCCGCGAAGCCTTGCGGCTTGAGGGGCCTTACCTCGTCGTCGATGCAGCCTGTGCTTCGTCACTGCAGGCGTTGGCGATCGCAGCTCGGGCTTTGACCGCCGGCAGCATTGACCAGGCGATTGTCGGCGGGGCGTCGTACTGTAAATCAGATAGCCTCGTGCTGTTCTCGGCGGCCCAGTCGGTGAGCAACTCGGGGTCCTGCCCGTTTGGCCGCGATGCCGATGGGCTGGTAACTGCCGAGGGCTATGTTGCTCTGGTCCTGAAGACCCTCTCACGGGCGGTCGCCGATGGCGACCGGATCCGCGCGGTGATTCGCGGGATTGGGGTGGCCAGTGACGGCAAGGGAAAAAGCCTCTGGGCACCGCGGCAGGAGGGTCAGAAGCTGGCCGTTGAGCGGGCCTACCCGCAGCTGGCCGACGTTGCCGATCTCGATTACGTCGAGGCCCATGCCACCAGCACCCAGGTGGGCGATGCCACCGAACTTGGGGCGTTGGCTGGCCTGCTGGGGCCGCAGTTGCCGCCGGGGCGAAAGATCCCCATTGGGAGCGTCAAAGCGAACGTGGGGCATACCCTCGAAACAGCCGGGCTAGCGAGCCTGGTCAAGGTTGTGCTTGCGGTCGAGCACGGCAGCATCCCTCCCGGCAGTACCGCCGGCGCTCTCAATGATCAATTCGACTGGCAGGCCGGCCCGTTCCGTGTCCCCCGGGTACCGGAACCCTGGCCCCGGCGAGCCGACGGCAGCCCGCGGCAGGCGGCCGTCAACGCATTCGGCATCGGCGGCTTGAACGTCCACGTGGCGATTTCCGAATATTTGCCACAAACGGAGGTAGCGGTCCGATCGGTCGTCCCATCGGCTGAGCCAATTGCCATCGTCGGGGCCGGCTGTGTGCTTCCCGGAGCGGTTCATCTCGCGGCCTTTGAGACCCTGCTCGACTCCGGCCAGTCGGCGGTCGGACCTGTGCCGGCTGACCGCTGGGACTGTGCCCGGGTGCTCGATCCGTCCGGACCACACCCATGGCAGACGACAGGGAGTCTGGGGGGGTTCATCCAAGGCTTTACCTACGACTGGCGGCGGCACAAGGTGCCACCCAAGCAGATTGCCGCCGCTAACCCGCTGCAGTTCATGCTGCTTGAGGCAGCCGACGCTGCCCTGGCCGAGGCGGGGTTCACCGAAGACACCTGGGATCGCACCCGAATGGCGGTGGTGGTCGGCACCATGTTTGGTGGAGAATTCTCCCACGATCTTCAGATTGGCCTGCGGCTACCGGAGACAACCCGAATACTGCGAGGCCTGCTCGCGAAACGTGGGCTCTCCGGGCCTGAGTGCGAGACGGTCATCACCGCCTACGAACAGCAGGTGCTGACGAAACTGCCGGCGCTCATCGATGAGACCGGCAGCTTCACGAGCAGCACGCTGGCCAGCCGGCTGACCAAGTCGTTCAATTTGATGGGGGGTGCTCTTGCGCTCGATGCCGGTGACTGCTCGTCGACCACCGCAATCGCCGCCGCAGTCGACATGCTGCGGGAAGGGAGCAGCGACGCGGTTGTCTGTGCCGCGGGTCAGCGGTACATGGACCTCGTCGCCTTTGAGATGCTCTCACTGCGGGGCAGCCTCGCCGCCGACCAGCGGACGCTGCTCGATGAGCAGGGCGATGGACGAATTCCTGGTGAAGGGGCGGTGGTCCTCGTGCTCAAGCGGTTGCGGGATGCCGAAGCGGCGGGCCAGCCGATCCGCGGGGTCATCCGGGGCGTCGCTGTAAGTGCTGGCGGCCGTCCGCACCAGACGGCGAAGCGGGTGATCGCACAGGCGGCCGCCTCGGCACTTGTGCCGCCGCGTGCGGTCACTGCTGCGGAGGTTTCGGGAGTCTGCCATCGGCAGGCTGACCAGTCGCTGCTCGCCGCCATCGGCGAAGCGATCGTGCAGGATGCCCCAATCGCAGTGGGTGCCGTCGATGCGATGATCGGCCACACTGGCGCCGCTGCTGGTGCCGCCGGGTTGCTGAAGCTGAGCCGATCGCTGCAAAGCGGCGTGTTGCCGGCAACGACCGGGCTGGACGCCGAGCGGATTATTGCCAACACGCTCCAGGCGTCAGGCCAGCAGCAGCACCTTCCAGCCGCGACTGCTTCCGGCTACC
>RFVE01000022.1 GCA_009922585.1 Planctomycetia bacterium | reverse complement strand
TGCGCTGGCAACCACCCTGCCGCCGAGCCTGACCAGCGGTCGGTGGCCGAGACGAGGGCGTCAAACCTGGTGAAGTCATCGGTGCCGGCGAGGAACTGCCCCGTCGGATCGGTGGCGGGTGTCATCATGACTCCTCGATTGGCGGCAACTGTCTCGGCTGGTCCAAGTCGGCGATCATCAGTCGGCTACGACACTGCTCGAGCAACTGCCGTAACTCCGCCAGTTCAGGCCGGGCTCCGGCGGCAGCCCGGCGTTCAACCTCGTCCAGCCCATCACCCAGGACCACGAGTTGCAGCGTCTCCGCGAGAATCCGACCACGCTCAACTGCCCAACCGGCGAAGAGCCGATCGAGCAGTGGTTTGATTCCGGCAACTGTCGCCCCTATTGCGCCTTCGCCAGCCAGACTTGCCGCCGTGCCCACCACGACATCACCAACATGATGAACCAACGTTGAGAGCCCGCCGGCCGTGGCCGCTGCCGCCGGAACCACGGCTGCTCCGGCCGACCAGAGTGCTACGGTGACCGCCGGTCGTACGACCGCGCCGACATTAAGCCCCGTGAGAATCCAGCGGACTGTCTCGGGATGGCCGGCGGCGAAGCGATCAAGTTCTGCCCGCACCTGCCGCCGGTAGTCCTCGGACATCAGCGGCAGTTCCCGCTGTCGGCGTTCGAGGTCGGCAAACCACGCCGCCCGATCACCGCTGCGGATCCGGGGACCGAAAAGTCGATCAACGTTCTGATTGGTGCGGCAGCAGGACTCAAGCCGATCAATGAACGTACCTAACGCCCGCTTGAGGACATCGCGTTCACTGACAGCGAAGTCTTCTCGCCGCCGTGCGGATGGAGGCAGCAAGCCGACCCGGCCGGCAGCCCAGTGAAGACCTCGGCCCAGTGTGGCATAGGCCCGGCTGACAGTGAGGTCGAAGCTCGATCGCTGTGGTTTGAGCCAAGCCCAGATCTCATCCCAGACCAGCTCGGCAGGCGGCTGGGGCAGTGCGATCTCCACATGAACATCGGTGGCGAGCAGCCGCTGTGCCTCTTGCCAGTTTCGACCAGCCACCTCGATTGCCGACAGCCAGGCCGGCAGTCCCGCCTCTTTATCAAGAACCGTGGCGACCGCCCCCCTGAGGGCACGTATTTTTAATCTGTCGACTCCGGCTGCAGCCAGCATGGCGATTGGGTCGGTCTTTTCAACCGCTGCGGCTGGCAAGGCATGGAACCCGACGCAGCAGCAGAGTCATGAGGTACTGCAAAGACCGCCTCAGCAGCCGCGCCGATCGCCTGTTCAAAGGTCTTCACCCAGCCGGAAATCAGTTCTCTTTGCCGCGGCCAATCGACCATGTTGACAACCACCAGCAGCGGCTTGCCAGCTGCCGCAGCAGCTCGAAAAAAATCCCGCACGACTGCGTCGTTGTATTTCTGCTCGGTCAGTACTGCAATGATCACATCGCTGGTATCACGAATCAGTTCCGCCCGCGTTCCATGCTCCCTCAGGGTGCCGTCGATGTCAGGAGTATCGAGCAACACGAATTGATCGTTCGGCGTCCTGGTGACAGGACGCTCTCGCCAGACCAGCAGGTTCTGCGGGTTGTCCACGAGTGGATCGTCCTCAGTTTGCCAGGCCACCGGTACGAAGCCAGGGAAGAACGCCGCCAGATCCATCCTGCCGGCCACGCCTGCTGGCAGGCAGGCAACTGGGTGCCTGGTGCGAGCAGCTTCTGGAATCGACCGGCTCAGCTCAGCCCCTGCCAAGGCATTGGCCAACAGGCTCTTCCCGGTATTCGTCCCGCCGCAGATGGCGACGACAAGCAGTGGCTCTGTTCTGATTTGGGGCAGCAGCTTGGTGAACAGGGCAGCCCACCAGGCAGTCGCTTCCGCCGGCTCTATTCCGAGCGCTGCCGCCAGCGGCTCGAGCCGCTGCACCAGCTGCCCGCAAGGTACAAGATTTTCAGCCCAGCCAGCCAGTTCGGACGGTGGTGACGATTCGGCGTCTACTGGCATGTTCATGGAGGGAGTAAAACCGGGGGTCGAGCAATCTCCTCGATTGTCCTCTGCCCCTACCAACCCTACAATACATGACATCCGCTGCATTTGGTGAATTGGAAGCCGCCTCTTCTCCAGCGTTTGAATCCCCATCCAATTTTCCCGCCCGCATTACCCATGTTTGAACGCCGCCCTTTGTTTCCCGGTGTGATTGAGATGAATCACCAGGCCGGCTGGCGGATCGGCTGTAGCGTCTATCTCGTTCACGACGAAAATGAGTGGGTGCTGGTCGACATCGGCTACCAAGACAAAGTTGAAGAGATCATTGAACTGATTCGGCAGATTGACTTTCCCCTTTCGCAATGCCGGGGACTGATTGCGACCCATGCCGACGTCGATCACATCCAGGGGCTCTCCAAAGCAAAGAACATCCTCAAGGCGCCGGTGCTGGCCCACCCTAAGGCAGTTGAGTCGCTGGAACGGGGTGACCGCATCAAGACCTTTGCCGAAATCGCAGCCCAAAATGTCCATCTCGACATGCCACCCGTAAAAATAGACCGGGCGATCGTTGATGGTGACACGATCAAGGTCGGAAGCCGACACCTCGAGGTCTGGCACACTCCCGGCCATACCGACAGCCAACTGGCCTTTCGATTCGACAACCTGCTGCTTTCCGGTGACAACATCTATCGAGACGGGTCAGTGGGAGCGATCGACGCCCACCACGGCAGCGACATTCCGGCCTTTATCAGTTCGCTCAAACGGATTGCTGACAGTGAGGTGGAGTGGCTCTTACCCAGCCATGGGCCGGTCTTCCGGAAGGACGACCAGTTGTTGGCACAGACGATTGAGCGTCTGCAGGGTTATCTGACACTGGCCGACTTTGGCACCTGCGCCCCCCACTGGCCGCTTATGGACGAATGGGACCGGGAACTCGCCGAAGGGCGGCTGCCTGTCGGCCAAGCCCAGCCTGCCGCCCCCGTGCAGTGACCTTGCCGGTTTTTCCGCAAAGTCCGTAAAGACGGGTCCTCCTAGTTGCCGATAATTTTTTTGATGCCTGGGAACAACCAGATTGGGTTTTTCTGGGCCGAAAAAGGGGGACATTTGATGAAACGGCATCTGATTGCCACGGTGGCGTTTGCCACCATCAGTGGGTTTCTGTCCGTCGCAGAGACTCGGGCGCAGCCACCAATGGCCGGTCAGCAGGCCTACGGGTATCAGTGGGCCCACTCGTATAACAGCCACGACTGGAACCGGCTCTATCATTACCCGTATGTCTGGTATCCGCAGAACTATTATGCGGACGGGTACATGAAGAGCGCCAACGATCTCTACTATCGGTATCCGCAGGAAATGCGGGTGCCCGTCTACAACCGGTCGTGGCAGAACTATTACCCGAAATCACGCCGGTACTATCAGGGCCATCACTTCCACCTAGATGTTTTCTAGTTTCACGGAAAGCTCGGGCATCCTGCCCGACTTTCCTTGGAGCGGATGGATGAAAAGCCAAGGTTTTCACCCATCCGCTGAAACTCATTGGCGGCTTCCTGCCGCCGGATCGCAGTAACACCGTGGACGGGCTGTTCGTTTTGCACGGAAAGCTCGGGCATCCTGCCCGACTTTCCTTGGAGCGGATGGATGAAAAGCCAAGGTTTTCACCCATCCGCTGAAACTCATTGGCGGCGACTGCTTTACGGAAAGTACCAACATCCTGTCGGTACTTCCTTGGCGATCCTCCGCCCGCTGGTACTCATTGGCGACATCCTGTCGCCGGATGGTAGTCGGGTTGGACGAGAAGGGGGCGACGTGGAACGCTCCTGTCGCACGGTCACTCCTGCCTCTTGGATACCAATACGAACGCACGACCAGCGAGGGGGTGTCCATGCCCACGAGCGAGCTATGGAAGCAAGCGAAGCCAGGATGGCGAAGCGAAGCGGACGTGCAGTGAACGAAGGCCCGGATGGCCTGAGTGAACGTCTAGCGAGTGGGCGTGGGCAACCCCGAGCGGTTATTGCCAGTCTGCTCGGTCCTGGTTTCCAACGCGTATCATCGTTTATGAGCGAAGGGGTACCCATGCCCACGAGCGAGCGACGGAAGCGAGCGAAGCCTGGATGGCGAAGCGAAGTGGACGTGCAGTGAACGAAGGCCCGGATGGCCTGAGCGAACGTCAAGCGAGTAGGCGTGGGCACCCCCGAGCGACTGGCTCCCGCGAGTGCTCGTTATCGGACCTGCGGCCAATCAGCCCACAGCGGTGACTCCGGCAATGGGCAACAGATTGAAACTGGTTCACCTGTTTCTGGGTCTTGAAAGCTAATCATGTGGGCATGCAACGCCAGCGAACTTGCTGCTGAGTTGGCTACTTTGTCGGCGCTACCATAGAGCTGATCACCAACGATTGGCAATCCGCGGGCAGCTGCCTGCAGCCGTAACTGATGCGTGCGACCGGTGCGAGGGTGCAACTCAAGCAAAAGCCTGCCGCCACGGACAGCGAGAGGCCGCCCATCGGTGATGGCTTCGCGGCCTCCTGGAATATCAGTGGCGACAATTTCGGCTCTGGCCTCATCCGGAATCTTCCGAATCACATCCCGCCACTCAAACATCTCTTCATCGGCAACCAAATCAGCCGCAATCGGCTCCACGACAGCCAGATAGACTTTGCTGATTTGGCGTCGTTCGAACTGCCGGGAAAGCTGTCGGGCGGCCCTCGGGGTCGTCGCCAGCAGCAGTACCCCTGAAACCGGTCGGTCGAGCCGGTGCGGTATGCCGAGAAAACCACCAGGGTGACGGCGGCGGCCGGCGGCAAGATCCACCGCTACTGCCTCACCAAACAGTTGGCGGCGGATGAGCCCTTCGACTGACTCAATTCCAGGCACGGCCTGTGTCGGCAGGCCGGCTGGCTTCGCCAAGGCCAACACTCCACTCCGGTGATGGAGAACCTCAAGAACCAGCGGAAGGGACGTCATTTCAGCTCAGCCGATGCGAATCATCTGTTCGAGAACATCGACAGCCCGCTCGACTTCAGCCAGGTCGATCCACTCGTCGGCCGTATGGGCCTGGGCGATCGAGCCCGGCCCGAAAACCACACAGGGCAAACCGGCAGCGGCATAGACGCAGGCATTTGTGCCATATCGGGCGGCCAGTGACCGCGCCGTCACGCCAACTGCTGTTGCCGCCTGAACAAGCCGTTCGGCTGCCGCCTTGGCTGCCGGGGTGTCACCCGCAAGCCCCGAACTCTCCAGAAAGGGTGGTTCGTGGGTAATCGCCTCACCCGGACAGGCGGCGGCAATGGCATCGATCACCTCCTGGCGGGCCGCCCGCGGGTCCTCTCCCGGTACCAGCCGGCGGTCGAGTTCAAGCACCACACGGTCAGGAACAAGATTAACTCCGAGGCCGCCGTGGATCGTGCCGACACTCAGCGTGGGTGGGCCGCAGGGGTGGTCGGGGAAACGGGTCAGCAGCTCTGCCGCCAGCTTTTCAATGGCGAGAGCCATCCGGCCGGCGGGATAAATCGCATTGATCCCTCTCTCTGGCTGCGAACTGTGGCAGGCCCGCCCCCCGGAAATGGCCCGCCACCGGACCGCACCCTTGTGCTGGGTGACAAGATCGAGACCTGTCGGCTCGGCCACCACCGCCATCACCGGCCCTCTGGCAGCCAGGTCCGGGGCAATCAGCTGCCCCGCTGCTCGATCGCCAGGCTGCCAGGCTGATGCATCCCCGAGTAGTCGGGTGAAAGCGGTCGCGCCCGAGAAGCCAAACTCTTCGTTCACACTTCCGACAAAGATCACCGTCGCCCTTCGCTCGCCGCCAATTAGCCGCTCAAGTGCCGCCACCATCGACGCCATGCCCCCCTTCACATCACACGCCCCGCGGCCCGCCAGCCGGCCGTTTTGCACCACTGGAGCGAAGGGTTCGATGGTCATGCCATCGACCGGAACAGTGTCTTGATGCACATCCCAGAGCAGCACCGGGGCCTGCGGCTGGCTGGCTGGGAGGCGGGCCACGACGTTATCGCGTCCGGGAGCCACCGGCTGCCGAACCGCTTCAATGCCGACGGCCTCGAGCCGCCGAAGCAGATAGTCGGTCACCTGCCCCTCGAGGTACTCCGGGCCAGCCAGCGGGCGTCCCATCGGGTTGACGCTGGGCCGGCGGACGAGGTCGGCAAGAATGGTGGCTACGTCTGGCATCTCGTCACGGTAGCAGTTCACCGGCCACACCGGAAAAAGGAACCGAGAAAAAGCCTGGAAGGTTCTCGTCGGGCTGGCCCGCAGACGGTATAACTGGCACGATGGAAATTCGGTGCTGGGCACCGTTTTTTTGCGACCGACTTTGTGCTTTTTTTCACAAAGTCATGTTAAGCAGCTGTTTTTGCCAATTTTTGGCTCTGATTGAGTCATCTGCATCACGCCGCGAGAATCCGCTCATATTATGGATGCCATCCTCCCGGTCCTGCTCTTCGTGCTGATCGCGGCAGCTGTCTCGGTCGGCCTGATCATCTTGCCAATGCTGGTGGCCCCACGCAGGCGGGGGGCGGTGAAGGAGATGCCGTATGAAAGCGGTATGGACCCGATCCACGACACCCGCCGGCGATTTGATGTGCGGTTCCATCTGGTGGCCATCACCTTTCTGGTGTTCGACGTTGAACTGCTTTTTCTCTACCCCTGGGCAGTGGCCAGCCGGTCTGCGGCAGGCATCGACGCTGCGGTTGCTGAGGGAGCAATTGCTAGCCGGGAGCTTGCTTTCTTCGGTGGCCTAGTATTCATCCTGCTGGTTGTTGTCGGATTTGCCTACGACTGGCGGAAAGGAGTGTTTCGATGGCGTTGACCCAGCCCATGGCTTCCTCGGGAGCACAGCAACTGGAACTGCCCGAGAACGTCGTTGTCAGCCGGCTTGACGAACTGGCCAACTGGTGCCGCAAGAACAGCCTTTGGCCAATGCCATTCGCGACCGCCTGCTGCGGCATCGAACTGATGGCCACCGGCGCCGCCAAGCACGATCTGGCCCGGTTTGGTGCCGAGGTCTTTCGCTTCAGCCCACGGCAGTGCGACCTGATGATTGTTGCCGGTCGCGTCGTCATGAAGATGCTGCCGGTGCTCCAGCGAATCTGGCAGCAGATGCATGAACCGAAGTGGTGCATATCGATGGGCGCGTGCGCCAGTACTGGTGGAGTCTTCGATACCTACGCCGTGGTGCAGGGCATCGACCGTTTCATTCCCGTCGACATGTATGTACCGGGTTGCCCGCCGCGTCCCGAACAGCTGATCCAGGCGATCATTGACCTGCAGGACAAGATCCAGCGGGAAGGCACGATCACTGGCCGTGAGTTCAACACCCGCCAGCGGCAGGACCGCAAGCGAGCCCTGGTTGAAAGCCCGCTGCCGCTCACGCTCGATGCTTCCCGCAACCCGAATATCCAACGGCAACTCTCCGGCTCGGTGACGACCGCTCGGCCGTAGTGCCCCCGCCCCACCCTTCCCGCCACCATGAATTCGTTCTCTGACGCCCCGAGCGACTCAGCCACAACATGCCCGCATCTGGTCGCGCTTGAGCAGGCCTTTGGCTCGCTTGAGTCATCGTTGTTTCGTGGCCAGCAACGGGTTGTCGTACCGGCAGCGAATTCATTTGCCGCCCTGGGATTGCTAAAGGACCGTGGCTTCGACCTGCTCGTCGACGTCAGCTGCGTCGATTATCTTGAGTATCGCGGAGCGAAGCATCGCTATGGGCTGGTTTATCTGTTGGCCAGTACCACATCCCCTGACCGGTTGACCGTCCGGGTGTTCGCGGACGATCCTGAGCCGACCGTTGCCAGCGTCGTGCCGCTCTGGGAGGCGGCCAACTGGCTTGAGCGGGAGGTCTGGGACCTCTTCGGCATTCACTTCACGGGCCATCCCGACCTGCGACGACTGGTGATGCCAGAGGCATTCACCGCCCATCCGCTCCGCAAGGACTATCCGCTGCAGGGCCGCGGGGAACGCCACAACTTCCCGGTGATCACCCGCGACCATAGCTGACGCCCGCCCCACACCCTCACGCACGGCCCCACCATGTCGATCGCCCCAGCCGAATTTGATGCCCCGCCCGAGCGAAGAAGCGAGGACTATCTCTGGACGCTCAACTTTGGGCCGCAGCACCCTGCCACCCACACCACCCTGCGGCTGGTGCTGAAACTCGAAGGCGAGCGGGTCGTCGATGCCATGCCCGAGATGGGCTATCTGCACTCAGGTTTTGAAAAGATCGGTGAACACCTCACGTTCAATCAGTATGTGACGGTCACCGATCGGATGAATTACATCTCGCCAATGGCCAACAACGTGGCCTGGCATCACGCAGTCGAAAAACTGCTGGGCATCGAACTGACGCCCCGCTGCACCTTCATCCGCACGATCATCGCGGAACTCGCCCGGATCAGTGACCACCTGCTCTGTAATGGCGCGGTTGGCCTCGACACCGGCGCCTTCACCTTTTTTCTCTATGCGTTCTATCAGCGGGAGGTCATCTACGACATCTTCGAGACCCTTTGCGGAGCCCGGTTCACCAACAGCTACACCCGGGTCGGTGGGGTCTCGCAGGACATGACCCCGTTGGTGATCGAGAAGATTCGCAGCTTCCTCAAGACCTTTCCCAAGACGCTCGACGACATGGAGCGGCTGCTCAACCGCAACCGGATCTTCGTCGATCGCACCAAGGGGGTGGGGGTGCTGACCAAGGCCGAAGCCATCAACCGCGGAGCGACCGGGCCGGTGGCCAGGGCCAGTGGCGTCACCCGCGACCTCCGCCGCGACGAGCCCTACCTCGCCTACGCCGATCTCGACTTCCAGGTCTGCTGTGCCTCTGCCGGTGATTGCTATGCCCGCTACCTCGTGCGGATGCAGGAGATGCGGGAAAGTCTGAAGATTGTGGAGCAAGCCCTTGAGAAACTGCCGGGAGGCCCGATCAACGTCGGCATCGACCAGCGTACGGCGCTACCGACGAAGAAGCAGGTCTATTCGACGATCGAGGGCACAATCTCGCACTTCGAACTGTCGATGAGCAACCGTGGCTTTGAGGTGCCATGCGAAGAGAGCTATGCGGCGATCGAAGCGCCTAACGGTGAGCTTGGCTTTTACATCGTCGGCGATGGTGAGGATGCTGCCTACCGGGCCCGCTGCCGACCACCCTCGGTGCTGCACTTTGCCATGTTTCCGCACCTGATCCGCGGCCACACCCTTTCGGACATCGTGGCCGTACTGGGCAGCCTCAACATCATTGCCGCGGAGCTCGACCGATGATCGCACAGCGGAAGGTTCTCACCGACGAGATGGTCGCCAAGATCGAGGCACTGATGCCCCGGTACCCGACCAAGCAGGCCCTTACCCTGCCGGCACTGCACATCGTGCATGACGAACTGCGGCAGGTCCCACTCGATGCCGTAATTGAAATTGCCCATTTGCTCGACCTTGCTCCTGCCGAGGTGCAGGACACCCTCACCTTCTACCAATTCTTTCATCAGGAAAAGCCGCATGGCAAGGTCCGCGCCTTCGTCTGCCGGTCAATCTCCTGTGCCCTCCGTGGTGGTGAGCAGGTACTCGACCACCTCTGCACCAAGGCAGGCATCAAGCCGGGCGAGACAACACCCGACGGCAGCCTGACCGTTGAGCCGGCCGAGTGCCTCGGTGCCTGCGACTTCGCCCCCTGCATGCTTGCCGGGGACGACCTGCACAAAGACCTTACCCCTGAGAAGGCCGATCAATTCCTCAACGCCGTTCGCGGAGGAGCATCATGACTGACTTACAGACCTTCCAGCCGGTGCTGCTCGAGGCGGTCGGTGTCGAGCAGGGCCATTCGCTTGAGAGCTACCGCTCCCGCGGTGGCTACGCCCCGTTGGAAAAACTGCTGGCTGAAAAGCAGCCACCGGAAGTGGTTGAGATGGTTAAGAGTTCGGGTCTCCGCGGCCGCGGCGGAGCTGGTTTTATGACCGGGCTAAAGTGGACGTTCTTGCCGAAGGATCATCCGGGGCCGATCTATCTTTGTGTCAACGCCGACGAGAGTGAGCCGGGCACCTTTAACAATCGCATTCTGATGGAGGATGACCCCCATCAGATTCTGGAAGGCACGATCATCTCGGCCTACGCCACCCGGGCAAGTACCGCCTACATCTACCTGCGGTATGAGTACCCGCAGAGTTGGAAGTCGCTTCAGGCGGCAATCGACGAGGCCTACGCCGCCGGCTACCTCGGCCAGAACATCAAGGGCAGCGGCTTCTCGCTCGACATCTACTTACATCGCGGCGCCGCCGCCTATATCTGTGGTGAAGAGACCGGCCTGATCGAAAGCTTGGAAGGCAAGCGGGCCTGGCCCCGGATCAAACCCCCCTTCCCGGCGATTGAGGGTGCCTTTCGCAAGCCGACAGTCGTCAACAACATTGAGACGATGGCCTGTGTGGCTCAGATCGCCCGTCGCGGGGTCGACTGGTTCCGCTCCATCGGCGTGCCCGCCGACCCGAACAACCCCCGCGACCCAGGCAGCTACGGCCCCAAGCTCTACTGCCTGTCGGGCCATGTCGAGAAGCCCGGCTGCTACGAGGCTCCGCTGGGGATCACCGCCCGCGAGCTGATCGACGGGTTTGGTGGCGGCGTCTGGAAGGGCCTCCGGGCCAAGGCCGTGATTCCCGGCGGCATTTCAATGGGCCTGCTGAGCGAAGCTGAACTCGACACGCCGCTCGACTTTGCCGGGCCTGGCAAGGCTGGCTGCCTCGGCCTTGGTACTGCGGCAGTGGTCGTCATTGACGAGACGGTGAGTATCGTCGACTTCCTGCACAATTCATGTCGGTTCTTCGCCCACGAGTCCTGCGGCCAGTGTACGCCCTGCCGCGAGGGCACCAGTTGGTCGCTACGGATGCTTGAGCGGATCCGAGCAGGCAAAGGCCGGCTCAAGGATCTCGAACTGCTCGCTGAAATTGGCAACACGATGGGCATGATGCCTGGCTCGACCATCTGCGGGCTAGCCGACGGTGCCGCCTGGCCGATCAAGAATGCCATCGCCAAGTTCCGCGACGAGTTCGAGGAATACATCAAGCAGTCCAACCCGACCGGATACATGGAGACCGACCCGGTTCCCGCCCTGCCGATCCTTTCTGCCCACTGAACCCACAGCCATTCCGCCCGCCCATGCCCACTGTTATCGTCGACGGCCAAGAGATTGAGATCGGGGCCGACGAACGGCTCAACTGCATCGAAGCCGCCCGCCGCGCCGGCGTTGAGATTCCGCACTACTGCTGGCACCCCGGCCTCTCGGTGGTGGCTAGCTGCCGGATGTGCCTGATTCAGGCCGGCAGCCGCAACGCTGAGACGGGCGAGGTCTCGATGATCCCCAAGCTTGTTCCCGGCTGCCAGACGCCGGTCAAGGACGGCACCGTCATCGTCACTGACAGCGATTTGGTGCGAGACAGCCGGGCCCGGGTGGAAGAGGCCCTGTTGATCGATCATCCGATCGACTGCCCAATCTGCGACAAGGCGGGGGAATGCCTGCTGCAGGACTATCACTTTGAGCACGGCCAGAGCGAGCGGCGAGCCGACATCCACGCCTTCACCAGCCGCCGCCGTGACGTCGGCCCGACGGTTACCCTGTTTGTTGACCGTTGCATCATGTGTACTCGCTGCGTCCGGTTCACCCGCGAGGTCTCCGGAACGGCTGAGCTGATGGTCTCGGCCCGCGGAGCCAAGGAAGAGATCGATACCTTCCCCGGCTTCCCGCTGGAAAACAAACTGGCCGGCAATGTCGTCGATCTCTGTCCGGTCGGTGCCCTCGGCGACAAAGATTTTCTCTATCAGCAACGGGTCTGGTTCCTGAAGAAATCGGCCAACGTCTGCGGTGGTTGCTCAGCTGGCTGTTCGATTGTCACCGAGCACAACCAGGACACCGTCTACCGGCTCAAACCCCGCGAAAATCCCCACGTCAACAAGTGGTGGATCTGCGACGAAGGCCGCTATGGCTGGCACCACCTGCATGATCCGTCCCGGCTGGTCGAGGCAGGCCGCCGCGAGGCTGACGGCTTTACGGCAATCGAGTGGGCCGACGTTGTCACGCAACTTCGGGATGACCTCAAGGCCGCCGGCCGGTTGGCCGTGGCCGTCTCGCCGCAGTTGACCGTTGAAGAAGCCTGGATGCTCTGTGCGGTCGCTCGGTCGATCGACCCCGAGGCTTTCCTGGCGGTGGGCCATGTGCCGACGATCGGCGACGATGAGTCCTTCCCTGGCGGCTTCACGATCCGCGGCGAAAAGGTCCCCAACCGGATTGGGGTCGAGACGGTGTTGGGGCTCTTTGGAGCTGTCGCTGAGGATGGCACGGTACCCGGTTGGAACGAGTTGCTCGAGCAGGCTCAAAAGGACGATGTCAAAGCGGCGTGGGTCACCGCCGGCTATCCCACCCCAGACGGCTCGTGGTGCGACGAGCAGACCGCTGCCGCCTTCGATGGCCTCGACTGCTTGGTCGTCCAAGACCTCTTCGACTCTCCACTGTCCGCCCGGGCCCACTGGCGGCTGCCAGCTGCCGGTTTCGCCGAACGGGCCGGCACTTGGGTCAACTGCGGCCACCATGCCCAGAGCTTCGAACAGGCGATTCGGCCACCCGCCGGGGTCTGGCCAGAGGGCCGGCTGTTCTGGAACATGTTGGGCCGTCAGGGACTGTATGATCCCAGTGGTGTTCGCCAGCAGATAGCCGAAAACTCGGCCGCATTTGCCGCCCTCGCCGGAGACCTGCCGGCCACGGGTGTCGACCTGCGGCTGCAGCAGCTTGCACCCAACTGAGCCCACCGCCCATTTCCTCCCTGACGCAATCCGCAATGAACGGACTTCTCCCCTCGCCCGAAACGCTTGCAGCGCTGGTCAAAATTGGCCTGCTGGTCGGCGGGCTGATGACCGCTGCTGCCTACCTCGTGTTGGTCGAGCGGTGGATCGCCGCCTGGGTGCAGGACCGCCGGGGGCCCAACCGGGTAGGCGTTCCACTGACAAAGATTCGGCTGTTCGGGCTGGGGCAGCCGCTTGCGGACGGCCTGAAGATCATTCTCAAAGAAGACTTCACGCCCAGCCACGTTGACAAGGTGCTCTACAACGCTGCCCCACTGGTGCTGCTGGCAGCGTCGCTGGCCATCTTCGCGGCGATTCCATTCGGCAGTGTGCTGCCGCCGCTGGGCATTGAAGGCCTCCCCGACCCGGTGCCATTTCTTGTCGCTCCCGGCCTCGACGTGGGCGTCCTCTGGGTCTTCGCACTTTCCAGCATTGCTGTTTATGGCGTGCTACTCGGCGGCTGGGCCAGCAACAACAAGTACGGCTTCCTGGGTGGCCTCCGTAGCAGTGCTCAGTTGGTCGCCTACGAGATCCCGCTCGGCCTCGGACTGCTCGGCGTCGTGCTGGCGGCCGGCTCACTCAAGCTTGATGTCATCATGAACCATCAGGCCGAAACCGGCCTCTGGTTTGCTTTTGCCCAGCCACTGGGCTTCGTTGTCTTTTTGATTGCCAGTTTCGCCGAGGCGGCCCGGCTGCCGTTCGACCTGCCGGAAGCCGAACAGGAACTGGTCGGTGGCTACCACACCGAGTATGCAGGCATCAAGCTACTGCTGTTTCTGGTGTCCGAATTCCTGCACATGGTCACGGCCGCCTTCTTGATCGTGATCATGTTCCTGGGTGGCTGGCACCTCTGGGGCGTGACCGGCAGTTCCCAGGAGGTGACGTGGCTGGGAGCGGGGCTGCGGTTCGGCATTCTGTCGGCCAAGATTTTTGCCGTCATCTTGTTCTTCATGGTCGTTCGCTGGAGTTGGCCCCGGTTCCGCTTCGACCAACTGATGAACCTGGCCTGGAAAGTAATGCTGCCGCTGGGGCTGCTGAACCTTGTTGTGGTGGCCACCATCGAAGAGTTCCGTCCGCGGCTTGAGGCGACCCTCGGCCCGGGTCTGACGAGCGGCATCGCCATTGGACTGCCCTGGCTGATTTTCTTCGGCGGCTGGGCGGCTGCCGGCCTGTTGACGCCGTCAGGCACGGACAACCGTCCGATCCGTCGGCCTGGGCCGTTCGACAGCGAGCACGACATCGAATCAACCGCCGACGCGGCAGACCAGCAGCACCCCGAACTGGTGGAGGCCTGAGATGAAACCGAATGATCCCGGCATTACCTGGCTGGAAGAGAAGCCCCTTGGCCTGGCCGAGCGACTCTATCTGCCTCTGTTTGTGCAGGGGCTGACCACGACCAGCCGGCATCTGGTCAGCAAGAAGAACACCGTCAACTTCCCCGAGGAACGGCCTGCCATCGGTAACCCGCTGATCTACCGCGGCGTCCACCGGCTCAATCGTGATGAAGAAGGACGGGTGAAGTGCGTCGCCTGCTTCCTCTGTGCCACCGCCTGCCCGGCCCACTGCATCGATATCGTGGCGACCGAGAGCCCCTGGGAAGACCGGGAGAAATACCCTGAGAGTTTTCAAATTGATGAGCTGCGGTGCATCTTCTGCGGCATGTGTGAAGAGGCCTGCCCCGTCGATGCCATTGAATTGACGAGCCTGCTCGACCTGACCGGAAAGAGCCGCGAAGAAATGATTTTTGACAAAGAGAAGCTGCTCAGCGTCTACGACATGACCAAGGATGCCGAGCCAATGAAGTCGGCTGAACTGGGGGGGACGCTGTGAGCCTGTTCGCCCAAGCTGAACCAGCAACTTCAGGCTGGCTCTCGACCGGCCTCCTGCTGGCGATCGCCGTAACAAGCCTGGCAGGCAGCCTCTGGCTGCTGCTGCCCAAGGCTGGCCGCGACGGCCGTTGGCCGCGGCGGCTCGGCACCCTGCTCGGCGTAGCCGCATTGGGGCTGTTCATTGTGACGGGGCAGCGGCTGGGCAACTTGGGTGAAGACGCGGTCTTTCTGATTGTGTCGCTGGTGGCCGTCATCAGTGCCGCCGCCACCATTACCTGCCGTTCGCCGGTTTACGCTGCCATCTGGTTTGCTCTCTGCCTGGCCGGAGTGTCGGGGGTGCTGCTTGTGCTCGGGGCACAGTTCCTGGGTGTCGCCACAATCGTCGTCTACGCGGGGGCCATCCTGGTGATGTTCCTCTTCGTGCTGATGCTCGCCCAGCCTTCAGGGCTGGCTGCCTCCGACCGGGTCACGAATGAACCGCTGCTGTCGGCGGTCGCCGGGGCGGTCCTGCTGGGACTGCTCTCACTTTCAATCGGTCGGCTGTCAGCGGAAGACCCAGCCTGCTGCCGGCCGCCGTCGAAGGCCGCGGCCCTCGCGGGTGAACCGACCAGCCCTGCCCCTGCCGGTGAGACGGTCGATCTGCTCGCCGCAGACCAGGTTGCCCGGCTGGGCGGTGAACTCTTCGGCCGGCATTTGGTGGCGGTTGAGGCTGTCGGCGTGCTGCTGCTGGTAGCGTTGATCGGCGCGATCGCAGTGGTCTCGCACGGTCTCGAGGGTGATCAGGCAGAACGCTCATCACTTCAGGAAGGGGGACGCCCGTGACGCCCACTGCGTTGTTTGCCGCCGCCCCCCTGCCGCTGCTCCAGAATGGGCTGATGGTTGGAGCGATTCTGTTCAGCCTGGGATTGGTTGGCATTCTGACCCGCCGCAACCTGATTGTGATGTTCTTGTCAGCAGAACTGATGCTGCAGGGCATTTCGGTCAGCCTTGTCGCCTGGAGCCGCTACCACGGTGACTTCGGTGGCCAGGTGCTGGTGGTCTTCGTGCTGTCTGTTGCTGCCTGCGAGGCCGCGGTGGCCTTGGTCTTCGTGCTGCAGGCCTTTACCCGAACCGGCCGTCTCGACTCGGCTGCCTGGCAGTCACTGCGAGAAGCGAGCCTTGCCCGTTCTGTCGACCACGAGATTCCTGCCATCGATGCTCCGCTGCCGATCTTCCCCCGGCTGACGCCGGCTGGTGTCTCACCCGAACCTGACGCTGACGCCGCCCTTCAGCGGGAACACGTCTGAGCCTTTTGCTTTCCTGAGTCACTTCCATATGTCTCCCTCGTTTCTGCTCGTCCTGGTTCCGCTCCTGCCGCTGATCGCAGCGATCGTCACCGTGCTAGCAGGCCGCCGGCTTGGTAGCCGGGCCCATGTGCCTGCAGTTGCCGGTATTGCCGCCGCTGCGACGGTCGCCTTTGTGCTGCTGGTGATCACTGCCCGCAGCAGTGGGGGTGGCGAGCAGCCGCGGCCGGTCGACATGGTGACCACGCTCTGGCAGTGGGCCACTGTTAGCGATGCCTATGCACCACCGGCTGATTCACCAGCGGCGGTTCCTGGCACTGCGGTCGGCGCCGATGCCCATGCCGCCCGTCCATTTTCAATCGCTGTGGCCCTGCGACTCGATCCGCTCACCGCCACCATGCTGATGATCATCACCGGTGTCGGGCTGCTCGTGGCGATCTATTCGATCGGCTACATGCATGACGACCCAGGCTATCCGCGGTTCTTTGCGCTGGTAGCGATGTTTGTCTTTTCGATGTCGATGCTGGTGGCTGCCAGCAACTTCTTATTGGTCTATGTCTTCTGGGAGGCGGTCGGCGCCTGTAGCTACCTACTGATCGGCTTCTGGTTTCAGAAACCAGAGGCAGCCCGAGCCGCTAAGAAGGCGTTCCTCGTCAACCGGGTGGGTGACTTTGGCCTGGCCATCGGTGTTTTTCTGCTCTGGCTGACCTATGGCACCCTCGACTTCCACGACACGCTCTCACCCGACGGCACGATCCTGCCGGGCATTCTCGGCCAGACCCGGTTAGCGGATGTCTCGGGCTATGTCGGCGGAGCCGTTGGCACGGCAATCTGCCTCCTTCTGCTGCTGGCGGCATGCGGCAAGAGTGCCCAACTGCCCCTGCATGTCTGGCTACCAGATGCAATGGAAGGCCCGACTCCGGCCAGCGCCCTGATCCATGCCGCCACGATGGTGACCGCCGGCATCTACCTGATCGCCCGCTCGGCACCGCTCTACATGGCCTGCCCTGGAGCACTCGTCACGGTTTCGATTGTCGGCACCACGACGGCCTTGGTGGCGGCCCTGATCGGTACGGTTCAGAACGATCTCAAACGGGTGCTGGCCTACTCGACCATCAGCCAACTCGGCTACATGTTCGCCAGTCTCGGGACAGGCACGCTGCTCGGCTTCACCAATGGGCGGCGTGATCGACATGCGGCGGTTTGGTGGTCTGCGAAAGCTGATGCCAATCACCGCGACAACCTTTCTGATTGGCAGTCTCGCACTTGCTGGCGTCGCGCCATTTGCCGGCTTCTTCAGCAAGGATGAAATCCTGGCCTCGCTTCACCAGAAAGGCTGGCCCTCGGCCCATGGTGAGCACGGTGAGCATCATGCCTCCATCCCAACGCTTCCCGATGCGGCGACTGCGGGCCCGACGCTGCACGATGTTGGCTATCGCGGCGTGGCTGGCCATGGCGAACACACACTCCACACAGCCGAACCGGTCGGGCTCGACGCCCTCGACAGCCCCGGCGTCTGGCAAACCCTTTTCTGGATGGCGTTGGTCACAGCGGGCCTGACCGCCTTCTACACCTTTCGGGCCGTCTTCATGACCTTCACTGGCCCGCTGCGAGTGCCTGACGAGGCAGGCCACCATGCCCATGAATCCCCGCAGGTGATGACCCTGCCGCTGATCATCCTGGCGGTGCCGGCCACGCTTGCCGGGCTCGTCCTCTTCACCACCGAAGGGCTGTCAAGCTTTTTGGCGGCCACCCCTTCCTTCACCGCCCCGACCGTCGCCGCCACTGCTACTCCCGCAGTCTTCCACTGGGATCTCGCCTTACAAGGCACGCTCGCAGCAGCACTGGGCATCGTGATCGCCGCAGTCGGCCACCTTGGTCGCCGCAGCGACGGCCCACAGTTGGAGCGGTGGCTGGGGCCGGTCCGCCCCTTCCTGGAAAACCGGATGTTCATCGATCAGCTCTACATCGCAATGGTCATCAAACCGGTTGAAGCGGTTGCCTATCTGGCGGCGATGTTTGACCGCTCAATCATCGACCGGCTGGTCCAGGGTGTGGCCCGCCTGCCGGTCTCGGCGGGCAATATCGTGCGACGGCTGCAATCGGGCCTGGTGCAGCGGTACGCCCTCGCCGGCGTGGTCGGTGTGCTGGCGATCATTGTCCTGCTGGCCTGGCGACTCTGAACACCGCCGTCGGCTTCCCCCTCCTTTCTTAGCCTTCTTCCATTATGAACCTGCTCGCCCCGTCAACCCATCTGCTGCTGGTGATCCTGCTGCCTCTGGTAGGAGCCGGCATCATCTGGCTGTTGGGCAGCCGCGGACTGCAGACGGTGCGGCAGAGCGCGGCCATCACTGCGGTGCTTACCCTTGCGGCCGCTGCCTGGCTGGTACTGCGGTACCTCACCAGCACTGAGGCAGTAGCCGGTCAGCCCTTTGCCGTGACTTCAGTGCCCTGGCTGACCGGTGGCGTCTTCGATATCCGGCTGTCGGTCGGCCTCGACGGCCTGTCCCTTTGGCTGTTTGGGCTCTCGGCCCTGCTTTCGTTGACCGCCATCATGGTCAGCTGGGATGCGATCAAGGAGGGTGCGGTCGGCTTCTACATGCTGCTGCTCTTGCTCGAAGCGGCGATGCTGGGCGTCTTTGCGGCCCGTGACATCATCCTGTTCTATGTCTTCTTTGAATTCACGCTGATTCCGCTGTTTTTCTTGATCGGCATCTGGGGCCACGATGAGCGTCGCCGGGCCGCTGTGACGTTCTTCATCTACACCCTTGCAGGCAGCGTGCTCGCCTTCCTCGGGCTGGTGACCATCGTGCTGTGGAACGCCTCGCATACCGGCAGCATCACCTTCGACATCGATCTGTTGACAGCGGGGCTCACCCAGCATCCGTTGCCGATGGATGCCGAGGGGGGCTATCTGCAGTGGCTGGTGTTCCTGGCTCTGCTGGTCGGCTTTGCGGTGAAGGTGCCAATTTTCCCGCTCCACACCTGGCTACCACTGGCCCACGTTGAGGCCCCTACCGGCGGCAGCGTCGACCTGGCCGGCGTGCTGTTGAAGATCGGCATCTATGGCTTTCTCAGGTTCTCACTCCCGATGCTGCCAGAGGCCACCGCGATGGCTGCCCCCTGGCTGTTTGCCCTCGGTGCCTTCGGCATCGTCTATGGCGCGTTGGTGGCGCTTGTCCAGCAGGATCTCAAGCGGCTGATTGCCTACTCGTCGGTGAGCCATATGGGCTATGTCGTGATGGGGCTGTTTGCACTGGAACCGGTGGCGATCGAGGGGGCCAATCTTCAGTTAATCAACCACGGTCTCTCCTCGGCCGGGCTGTTCGCCTTGGTGGGCATGCTCTACGAACGATTCCACACCCGGTCGATTGCCAGCCTGGGGGGCGTGGCAGCCAAGGCCCCCTGGCTGACTGTGTTGTTCATGCTGTTCACGTTTTCGAGTATCGGCCTGCCGGGGCTCAATGGCTTTGTCGGTGAGTTCATGATTCTGGCGGGCTCCTTTCAGCGGGCCTGGACTGGTGTCAACGTCGGACTCGAACAGAGCTATCTGGTTCTAGCCCTGATGGGCGTGGTCGGCGTGGTGCTCGGCGCCTGGTACATGCTCTGGGCGGTGGAACGCGTCTTCTTCGGAACCTCTCGGCTGCCCCCGTCGCATCAGCCGGATGACGAGGCCACAGCGTCGCTCGACCTTCGCTGGCACGAGATCGCTGCTCTCGCGCCGCTGGCAGTTTTCGTCCTCTGGATCGGCCTGACACCGGCAAGCTTCCTCGGCCCACCGTCGGCGACCGTGCGAAAACTGAGCCTTGCCTCCAGCGAGGCCTTCAACAGTCAGATGCAGCCCGCCGGCGGCTCCCAGGCTGGCGACGATCATGAACTCATCACCCACACTCCGGCGTACCAGTCAGGATCTGATCACGATCTGGCCACCATCGCCTCACCTCCTTCCGCTGCTCACTGATGACAACCTCGTTTGAAACCCTGCTGCTGCTCACCCCAGAGGTGGTGCTCTTCATTGCTGCCCTGGTTGCCTACCTTGCCGCGGCCTTCGGTGGGCTGCGGTCAGGCTGGCTGGTAGCGGTGATCGGGCTCGGGATCGCTTTGCTGCTCGCTGGCGGCCAGCCCACCGATGGTGCGGTCATCGCCTCAGGTCCGGTCACACTCGATGGATTTTCTGCCTACATCCGTCTGCTGACGTACGGAGCAGGCCTGCTGTTGGCCTTGGTTCAGGCGGGCGACCATTGGCGGGCAGCGGTGCAGCGCGACGGGGGTGGCCGCCGGCATGGCACTGGCGAAGAAGCTGGCACCTTCCTGATTCTGCTGGCGGGATTGGCAATCGTCGGCCTGGCTAATGATCTCGTGCTGCTGTTTGTGGGGCTCGAGTTGGTGTCGATCCCAACCTACATTCTGCTGGCCCTCAAGCGGACAGATGCCGCCGGCCAAGAGGCGAGCCTGAAATATTTCTTTCTTTCGCTCGTCGCTTCCGCGCTTTTCCTCTATTCAATTGTCTGCCTCTATGGGCTGGGGGGATCGACCTCTCTGCCAGCGATCGGCAGCCAACTACGATCGCTCGGCAACGGCCCGCCGGTAGCAGCAGATGCGGTGATGGTCGGCACGATCACCGCCAGCATGGCGGCCGTGCTGCTGCCGGTGACGCTCGGCATGGCACTGGCTGGCGCCGCTTTCCGGCTGGCGGCTGTGCCAATGCACTTCTACGCCCCTGATGTCTACGAAGGCACAAGCCCCAGCAATGCGGCGGTGCTCTCAACTCTGCCAAAGGTGGCTGGCGTCGTGGTGCTGGCTCGGATCCTGTCGCTGGCCATACCGCCGCTGGGCAGTGGCCAGCCAGCTGGGCCGGTGGCCGCAACGCTCTTGTCCCATGCCTGGCCGATGCTAGCGGTCGTCGCAGCCGTCACGATGACAGTCGGCAACTGCATGGCCCTGCTACAGACCAACCTACGGCGACTGCTGGCCTGCTCGTCGATCGCCCATGCCGGCTATCTGCTCGTCGGCCTGGCGGCGGCCGCTGCTGTCAGCACGACTGGACCACTCGGGGCCAAACCACTGGCAGCAGACTCTCTCAGCCTCGACGGGATGGCAGCCACGCTTTTCTATCTGGCCACCTACCTCGCAGCCACGGTGGGAGTCTTTGGTGGCCTGACCTACCTTGGCCACCGCTGGCCAGAATGGTCGGCCACCAGCCAGGAACGGCCGAAACTGGAAGAGATTGAAACAGTCGATGATCTCAACGGTCTTTCAGGAACCAATCCTGTGGCTGCCTTCTGTCTGGCAGTCTTCTTGTTGAGTCTGGCCGGCATCCCGCCCTTTCCAGGCTTCTGGGGCAAACTCTCTTTGGTCACGGCTGCACTCGGTGTCGACAGCGGCATGGCCGTCTTCGGTGACCGGCAACAGTGGTTTTTGGGGCTGACAATCGTGCTGGTACTCAATGCCGCCATCGCCGCGGCCTATTACCTGCGGCTGATCACAGCGATGTACTTTAAGACCACCCAGAAGGGCGTGCAGGCCGACGGCGGCCTGTCAGCCGGTCTGGCGATGCTCACCTGCCTACTGGTGGTCATGACGCTGTCACTACGACCACGGGGACTATTCATGACAGCCAGCCGAGCTGGTGGGACCTTGTCCGGATCGATTGAGAGCGAACTGACCGCCACCCAACCAGCCGGTCAGCTACTGGTGACGGCAGAAATGGAGCAGATGCCATGAGCAGTGCCCCGACGACCGATGCGGTCCGCAGCATCTTGGCAGACATAGCCGACCCCGAATCTGGCCGTCCACTGACCGATCTGGGACAAGTCGGTGCGATTACCGCAACTGCTGACTGCATCGCCGTGGAAGTTGGCTTGACGAGCCATTCGGCCATCCTCTGGAAACAGACCCGGGGGCGGATCGAAGAACGGCTACGGACGGCTTTCCCGGCCGTGCCTACTGTGACGGTAACCGTCACGCCCCACGAACGGGCCCCGACGAAGCTCGGCCAGATCGGGCTTGAAGCCAAAAGTGTGATCGCTGTCGGCTCCGGTAAAGGGGGCGTCGGCAAGAGCACGATCGCTGTCTCGATTGCTATCGGGCTGGCTCGGGCTGGCAGTCGGGTGGGCATTCTCGACGCCGATGTCTACGGGCCGAGCGTGCCACACCTGGTTGGCCTGGAAGGCCGGCCGGCAATTCAAGAGGGGCGAATTCTGCCGCAGCAGCTCGATTCGGGGCAGCCCGTTGATCCGTTGCCCCATGGGCTTGCCGTACAGCCGATGCCGATCATGTCGATGGGCTTCATGGTGCCGCCAGGCGAAGCAGTGGTCTGGCGCGGGCCGATGCTGCACGGGGCAATCACCCAGATGCTTCGCGACACCCTTTGGGGGCCGCTTGACTATCTGATCATCGACATGCCTCCCGGCACGGGTGACATTGCCTTGACGCTGTCACAGGTGCTGCCGCTGTCAGGTGCGGTGGTGGTCTGCACCCCTCAGGACGTAGCCCTGCTCGATGCGACCAAGGCGATTGCCATGTTCCAGAAGGTGAACATCCCGGTCCTGGGCATGGTGGAGAACATGAGCTTCTTCATCTGTCCCGACACCGGCAAGCGGTACGACATCTTCGGGACGGGCGGAGCTGAGCGAACGGCCAAAGAGCTGGAGATTCCCTTCCTGGGCGAGGTGCCGATTCAGATTCCGATTCGCGAGCATGGCGATGCCGGCAAGACCGCCGCCAACTACGACGACGCCCAGGCCCGCCCGTATCTCGAGACAATCTGCAGCCGCCTGGTTGGGGGCCTTGCTGCCCGGAACGCATCAGCGCCACCGATGCCATCTCTCCCAACCCTCTAGCAGGCTGGCCATGGAAAACCCGCAGACAGCCGCCGAACTTGCGGCCAAGAAGTGTGTTCCCTGTGAAGGCGGCGTGCCCAAGCTATCGGTTGCTGAGGCTGAAGCCCAACTGGCAGCGGTGCCAGAATGGCGGCTGACGCACGATGGCTCCCGCATCCGCCGCGACTGGAACTTGAAAACTTTCCGCGACGGCATCCGATTGCTCAACAATGTCGGTGCGCTTGCAGAACGAGAGCAGCACCATCCAGACTTGCACCTTGTTGGCTACCGAAAAGTCTGGATCGAACTGACGACCCATGCCATCGGCGGCCTGTCAGAAAATGACTTCATTCTGGCCGCCAAGATCGACGCGATTGCACCCGATGGCGTGCATCGTTAACGCAGGTCTTATCCCAGGTTTTCCAAGCCTGCTTCGACCACGGCCAACCCCTCATCAAGCTGTTCGGTCGTCAGGGTCAACGGAATTAGAAACCGCAGCACATTGCCGTGGGTGCCGCAGGCCATCACGATCAGGCCATGTTCA
>RFVE01000210.1 GCA_009922585.1 Planctomycetia bacterium | reverse complement strand
CGGCCCGCTACAACGTCGCCACGGAATTGGAGGCGGTGGTTGCCGAAGACGTTCAGAAAAACAGCTTCGGTTTTGAGCTATTTTCGGAGTGAATTCGGACTCTGGCTGGCTGTTATTAATGCCATCCTCGGTTCCGCGGCCCGAATGGCGGCGAGCTGTTCCACTGTTTGGCCGGCGATGCGAGCGGCGAGTGAGATCATGTCAGTTGAGGAAAATTTGACAGACTCTCTGAAGGCGTTAAGCTACCACTCGGCGGGAGGGTTACTGCTGTGGCGGTCTGCTGTGCTTCCACAGCCCTTGAATCCGATTCTTCGAATTTGTTCGCATTCGCGTTTAAGGAGATCTCTTATGAGTGTTTATCTCAGAATCCAAGCTTGTCCTGACGGCCTGCGGCGATCCTGTCCCGGACGTCTGTACGGACGTGTCTGTTCCGGATTCACGCTGATCGAACTGCTCGTGGTGATCGCCATCATCGGAGTGCTTGTCGGCTTGCTGCTGCCGGCGGTCTGCCTGCACCAATAACCTCAAGCAATTGGCCTTGGCGATGCTCAACCACGAAAGTGCGAAAGGCCGCTTGCCAGAGAATTACGGTCGCAGTGAAGCCGACCGACAGGCCGGTGTTGGACCGCAGTACAACACCAACAATACCGGTCGGTCGTGGCTGGCCAACTGTTTGCCTTACATGGAAGAGTTGACGGTCTATGATGCCCTTCCTGCGGAGGGCCAACCGATGACGGCGAATATCGACGCCTTCGCTGAACCACTAACGAATGTCCGCTGTCCTTCTGACGGCAGTGCCCGCCGGGGCACCCGGAACGGCCGAGCAAATCTCGGCAATCATCCGACGTCCGGCCGTGAGTGGGGCATTACCAGCTATAAAGCGGTGGCGGGCGGCAACTGGGCCTGGGGCGACCATACCGGGGTGACGCAGGCCACCAACAAACACGGATCCACCAACAACGGTCTCGACCGGGGCAACGGGGTGATCAGACCTTTGCCGTCGGGGAGACCGTTCCCGAATGGTGCAACCACACCAGTTGGTTCTTCTTCAACCATGCGACAGCCACCTGTGGGGTTCCGCTGAACTATCGCATTGAGCAGGGCAGTGCCTTCTTGGCGTCCGCGCATGGTGACTGGTCGCGAAACTACTCATTCTTCAGCCGCCATCCTGGCGGCGGGTCGTTTGCATTTGTCGATGGGTCGGTCGCCTTCATCCAGGACTCGATCGCGATCGACGTTTACCGACAGTTGGCAACGATATCGGGGGGTGAGTCGGTTTCGCCCTAAAAGGTTGCGGCAGCGAAATTAAAAAACGGCAGTGTCGTTCTCCCGTTCATGCCAGGTGCCGGGGTGACGCGGTGCTGGCGTGCCCGTGGAATCCGACCCGAGTGACAGGAGTGATCTTCATGCATTATCGCGGCTTGATCGGTGGAATTGGTCTCGCTGTCCTAACGGCTGTGGGATGTGGTGGCCGGGCAACGCCGCCGACGGTTCCCGTCTCCGGGCAGGTGATCTTTGCAGGCAAACCCGTGACCGACGCGACGATCACCTTCACGCCCGCTTCGGGAAGACCCGCCACCGGGTCGATTGACGCTGATGGCCGTTTCAGCCTGTCGACATTCGGCCTCAATGACGGCGCGGTGACCGGCCTCCACCGGGTGACCTTTGGGTCAACAGCCGAGGTGCCGATGCCGGGGACACCAGAGGCAAAAAATTCCAAGGCAGGCAAGCTGCCGTTTCCGAAACGGTACGGAGGGCTGGCAACCACCGATTTGGAGATTGACGTGCCGGCAGAAGGCCTGGCTGAGTTGACGATCGAACTGCAGCCGTAGTGTCACAGGCATTGAATGTCTGAAGACCGCGGTAAAAAAAGCAACTCAGCGACTCGTTTTGCTGTTGCTCGTAAGGGCGAAGTCGACAACATTTTCACCGGTGGTGACGTCCGCAGTCAGTTCACTGCGGGCATGGTAGTGAGCTGGCAGCAGTTCCTTCATGACCCGAACCTCACCTGTCTGCTCGTTTTCGATTCGATCCTCTGTCGTGATCTTGACCGTGTGCGGACCAACCACGGCCCCCCACGAGCGGCCACGGTAGCCGAGTGAGTAGCGGCCATCGGCATCGGTCCTGCCGTATGAAGGCCGGCCGGCTGCCGGCTGAAACTGCACGGTGGCGTCGGGTAACGGCTGACCGTCAAGCGTGACCGTACCGTTGACTTTTCCAAATGCAATTCCATCAGGCTTGTCACTGCAGCCTGATGGCAAAACAGCCGTGATGGTGAGCAACACCAAATAGCCGCATCCTGCCTGCCACCACCGGCTTACGCGTCGTACGGCGGGCTGAGGGTGAGCCGCTGGGCCAGCACTACCAAGTTCCTGAGACATCGCCATCACCGATCGTGGAAAGTGCCTGATAGGTGCTCATCGGCATGGTGTCATTCAAAAAGTGGACACTGCCGTCCGTGAAGCAGAAGCCGACACCACCGGGATGACTGCTGCGAAACCAGTGCTGGTACATCCAACTGGTGGCAGCTGGTTCATTCATCGGGTATCCCGTTGAGCCGGCCACCTCCATGACACCTTTGTATCCCGAGCCATCCATGTTCGGCTCAGTCACGGCCGTCCAACTTGTCCAAGCGGTTTTGCTGGGATCACCGGTGGCCTCCACATGCCGTTCGCCAATCATCATGGTTTTGGAGAGACCGTCGGTGACATCCTTAAAGCCGCGTGGCTTCACCGCTCCACTGAGATCGTTTGGCCAAGGGGAGGCAAAAACACCCTTCCGATTGCGGGCGTAGGCTCGAGGTCCTTTGCCGTTGACACCGGGGTAGCTTGAGCGTCCTAAAAAGACGCCAGCTAACCCTCGGCTGCTGGTGGTCCGGGGCGAGGTATCGCTTGGGCAAATGAAGGCTGGCAGGACCGTTGAAAGCTGGTTTTTGATGGCAGCATCGGCGAGGGTCTGCGACACCGTGTTGGTATCGACCTTCAGCGTGTCGTGGAGCGTGCCGTATTCCATGAAGGGAAGGGTGACCGCCGACCAAGCCCAGGCCGCTGCTGTCGACGAAGCCGACTCTTTGACCGCCAGCGGCGGCAGCTGCGTCCGGCTATCGTAGTAGTTGTGGAGAGCCAGCCCGATCTGCTTCAAATTGTTGGTGCAGCTGCTGCGGCGGGCAGCTTCGCGGGCCTGTTGAACCGCTGGCAACAACAGCCCAACAAGGACACCAATAATGGCGATCACAACCAAAAGTTCAATCAGCGTGAACCCTTCGTTGTTTCGCTCATGGAGCAGTTGGCTGGCCACGGTAATCCTGCGGGCAGGCTGCCGTTTATGCCCCCCTCGAGTCATCGACATGCCACCTCCCGTGATTTTTCACATTCAAGCAGTACGATAATGAACAGCATCGTATCTACTTGCCAGCAGGATGCAAAAGTGATCCATGAATACTGGTCCTCAGTAGGGGGGAGGATGGACAGCGTCAGGGAGAATGAGCTGCTCGGCTATTGCACCAATGTCCATCCGTGTCGATCGCTGGATGACGTCGGGCGGATGCTGGCCGAGGAGGCGGCGGCGGTGCGGGACCAGTGCGGCTTTGACATTGCCGTCGGTCTCTGGCTGCCGGCGTCGGCCATGGCCGACGTGGCGGCTGACCCCGGGGCGATTGACCGGCTGCGGGGCTGGCTGGCCGAGTGCCGCTTCAGCTGCCACACGCTCAACGCCTTTCCCTTCGGTGACTTTCACTCAGAGCTGACCCGTGACCTCAGCCAGCTGCAGCAGGAGACTGGCCGGACCATCCGGCTGGCAATTGAGCCCGAGCCCTTCTGCCTGCTTGAGACCACGGCCGAGACGATTGCCTTCTTTGAGCAGCTCTGGCAGGCAGCCGACACAACCGGCTGTGGGCCAGAAGCCCGGGAGCACCTGGGGGTTTGCTACGACGTCTGTCATCAGGCGGTGGAGTTTGAAGATGCCGCCACGGCCGTCGGCCAACTCAAGGCGGCTGGCATCCGAATCAACAAGGTGCAGATCAGCTGTGCCATTGAGCTTGACCAGCCGGCCGATCCGGAGGCCCGCCGGGCGCTGGCAAGCTTTGCTGAGGCCCGCTACCTCCACCAGACCTTTGCCCGGCAGGCTGATGGTCGGGTGACGCGTGCAGCGGACCTGACTGAAACACTCGCCCTTCACCCGCCGGCCGACTGGCAGACAGCCGAGACCTGGCGGGTGCATTTTCACGTGCCGGTCGACGCCGAGCGGCTCGGCCCACTGAGCACCACCCGGGCTGAACTGGTGCGGGCGCTCGCCGCGATCGGCCAGTTGCCCTATCGACCGCATCTGGAGGTTGAAACCTACACCTGGCCAGTGCTGCCGGGAGTGACTGCCGGCGACGTCACAGCCGGCTTGGCCCGCGAGCTGATTGCGACCCGGACGCTGCTCGAGCACGCCTCATGACGACTGGTCGGCTTTCCGGGTGGCCGGGCCCAGCATGGCCGCCAGCACCGAGGCTGCCAAAGCACTCCACGGACCGAACACGGCCGCTGGC
>RFVE01000209.1 GCA_009922585.1 Planctomycetia bacterium | reverse complement strand
CGTCATCGTGGTGATCAACGCTGGTTCAAGCAGTGTCAAATTCGCTGCCTATCAGCTTCCGGCGCATTTGGAACGGCTTGGCGATCCATTGCTGGCCGG
The DNA here is from genome assembly GCA_009922585.1 of Planctomycetia bacterium. Classification (GTDB taxonomy): domain Bacteria; phylum Planctomycetota; class Planctomycetia; order Pirellulales; family UBA1268; genus UBA1268. The sequence goes on along the minus strand of RFVE01000209.1, from coordinate 4,521 downwards.
TGAGCTTTCAGGCCTCGGTGGTTCGCCACGGCTGCGGATCAACGGTGAACATGGGCAAATCGATCAAGCGGTCTCGGTTTCACTGAGCGATTCCCATGCGGCTGGGCTGTCCCTTGTGCTCGATACCGTTGGCGAGGCGGTTGAGGGGGCGGCGATTGCGGCAGTCGGTCACCGGGTGGTGCATGGTGGTGAGGCTTTCACCGGGCCAGCGGACATCACACCCGCAGCTCTGGAGACACTGAAGGGTCTGATCCCGTTGGCCCCACTGCACATGCCGCACAACCTTACGGCGATTGAACTGGTTGCCCGGCTGCTGCCGGACGTGCCGCAGATTGCCTGCTTTGATACGGCATTTCATCAGACCTGTCCGCCGTCGGCCCGCCGGCTGGCCATTCCGCGTCGCTTTCATGACGACGGTCTTAAGCGGTACGGTTTTCATGGGCTGTCGTATGAATTCGTTGTTGGCCGAATGCGGCAGCTGCCGGGCGGTCTGCCGCAGCGGACGGTGCTGGCTCACTTGGGCGCCGGGGCCAGCCTTTGTGGCGTCCTTGATGGTCTCAGCATCACCACAACCATGGGCTACACCCCGCTTGATGGCCTGGTGATGGCGACTCGGTCAGGGTCGATCGGTCCGGGGGCGGTGCTGGCCCTGCAAAGCCGATTTGGACTCTCGACTGCCGAGGCCGAACGACTGCTGACATATGAGTCGGGCCTGCTGGGCGTCTCCGGGATGAGCGGCGACATCCGCCTTCTGCTGGCAAGCGACAGCCCGGCGGCAGCCGAGGCGGTTGACCTCTTCTGCCGCAGCATCGTTCGCGAAGTCGCTGCCGCAGCCGCTGAGTTGGGCGGGCTTGAGGGCCTCGTCTTCACCGGTGGCATTGGGGCGAACAGCCCGGAGGTCCGTAGCCGGGTCTGCCGGGCCCTCAGCTGGCTTGGGGTGTCGGTCGATCAGGCAGCCAATCAGGCGGCAGCAGGCGAGATCCGGCTCGATTCCGGTGGGCCGGTGACCGTCTGGGCCCTGCCGACCGACGAGCAGGCAGTCATCGCCGCAGCGGTCACCCGACTACTTGGCCGGCAGCAGGATGAGTGTTGAGCCGGTTCATTCCGATCCGGGAAGCGTCAGCTGCTCAAGTTTCTTCTGGTGCTCGTCGTTCATCTTGAGCACTTTCTTCTTCGCCGATTCGCCCCCTTCGATTGAAGCCTTCGGGGCGAGTTGCTGTCCGCAACCAGTGAGCAGCAGGCATGTCAGCACGAGGATGTGAAATCGCATCAAAAGACCTCCTAGCAAAATATCAAACAAAGCACTTTTTCTGAGGATGGTTGGTCCGCTCAGCCTGACGGTGCCTGCTCCCATTCACCGCACCAATCAGCCGCCTTGGTGAATGGCCAGACGCCGGCGACTACCAGCCGCTCGTCATCGACCTCAGGCAGGGCGGGTGGCATCCGGCGGCACTCGCCCCAGTCGTCAGCCTCGTCCTGTACCCGCCGCCGCCGCCAGAATCTGCAGCTCCGGCAGTGGGCGTTTTCCTGCGTGGGGGGTGGGGTGGCAATCATGTTGCTGACGATGACATGGCAGGCTCATGGGCTGACGGCGATCTGCCGGCAAAACACCGCTGCCCAATAGCGTACCCGATCACGCTGGCGGCAAGGCCGTAGAAGTCGGACGGAATGATCCGCAGGGCCGCCAGCGTGCCCGGCCCTGGTGGTCCGCCGACCTCATTGGCATAGGTGAGCAGCCAGACAGCAAAACCGCCGAGCATCGCCAGCACACAGCAGGCCTGATTGCGGGGCCGGCCGTAGAGCCCACAGACAACAGGCACGAACAGGGCCGAGAGCTGGATCGAGAGGGCAATGTCGAGCAGGCCCATCAGCGATTCCCCCAACAGGGCCAGGCCGATGCCGCCCAGTGACACAAAGACAACACTCAGCCGGTCCCGCAACAAAGCTCGGCTGCCGTTGAACTGCGGCAGCCGAGCCAGCAGGTTGTGGCCGAGGATGGTCGCCGGGGCCAGTACCGCACTGGTGGCAGTCGAGACGATCATCGAGACCACGGCAATCACAAAGACCACGAGCATGCCGGTCGAGAGGTATTCGTTGGCGAGGAAGGCGACCGGGTCAATCGAGCCGCCGGGGTGGGTGACCAGCGAGGCAAAGCCGAGCAGGAGCGGCAGGCTGCCAAAGCAGAGGTAGAGGACTCCGGCCAGCAGGCAGGCCCGGCTGGCGGTCGCCTCGTCCTTGGCGGCAAAGACCCGCTGCTGCAAATCCTGCCCTGGAATGTTGCCAAACAGGCCGGTGGCCCAGGCAGCCAGCACGCCGAGGACGGCGGCCAGATAGGAGGTCGATGATGCGGCAGCCGTGGCGGATGGCCAGAGCCGCAGGTGGTCGGGATGCTCAGCGTTCATTTTTGTCAGCAGCACCGAAAGTCCCCTGAACGGGTCGCCATCGCCGAGGGCGGGGTCGGCCAGGGTGGCGGCGGTTAGCACCACCAGCCCGGCGATGGCAATGAGAATCTGCAGGCTGTCGGTCAGCGTCACCGACCACATGCCACCGATCATGGTGTAGGTCAGCGTGACCACGGCCACCAGCACAATGCCAGCAGCGAGTGGAATGCCAAAATAGAGTTCCAGCAGGCCGGCGAGGGCTGAGTATTGCAGGGCAATCCAGGCGAAATAGCTCGGCACCTGAATCAGGCCACCGGTCAGTTCGGCGGCCGGCCCGTAGATCTGCCGATAGAAGTCGGCCATGGTGAACAGGTTCATTCGCCAGAGCTTGCGGGCGAAGAATAGGCCAGCCAGCACCAACGTGCCGGCGCAGGCGAAGGGGTCGAGGACCACCCCCAGCAGACCCTCCTCCCGGGCGGCCCCCGCTGCCGCGAACATCGTGGCAGCTCCAAACCAAGTAGCGATCAGGGTACCCCATGCCAAGAACAACGGGAGCCGGCGACCAGCCACCAGATAGTCCGTCTCGTTTTCGACCCGCCGGCTGGCGACCAGACTGATGCCCAGCAGGAACAGCACATAGCCGATCAAGGCTCCTGCCAGCAGCAGTCGCGCTGAGTTGGGGAGATCGATCTGGTGGGTTGTTGCAAGCAGATGCATTGGCAAGAGGTGCGGCGTTGGTTCCGTTCAGTGTCGGCTGGGCGACGAACGCCTGCGTAGTTTAGCGATCCGTGGGGAAAGGCCTGCCTGCCACTTTTTCACGTAGCGGAACGCGGGCCCTGTGGTGGCTGTTGGTTACCACCGCCAGTGGCGGCTGTGTCAGGGCAAACTCGCTTCGACAGCGTTCCAGTCGATGGCCAGCGGCTCGGCGGGGATGGCAGGCAGTTGGACGATTTGCTCGCGGAGGGCGGCGATGCGGGCAGCGGTGTCGGGATGAGTCGAGAGAAAGCCGGGTAGGCCGGCTGCTTCCAGACGTTGCATTCGTGTAAAGAACGCGGGCAATGCGGACGGTGGCAGGCCGGCGGCGACCAGCAACTGCAGGCCTGCGGTGTCGGCCGCTTGTTCCTGCCCGCGGCTGTAGGCCAACTGGTCGAGCTCACCAAGCTGGCCAATCAGCCCGGCGACGTCGCCGCCGCCCAGTGCCAGGCGGACAAGGGCCGCCCCCCCCAGCCGGCTCATCAGCTGCCGCAGGCCGTCGCGGTGGAGCACGTGGCTGATCTCATGCGCCAGCACGCCAGCCACCTCGTCGGCCGAGCCCGCCTCGGCCAGCAGGCCGGAGTAGACCACGATCTGTCCGCCCGGGAAGGCGACCGCGTTGACCTCATCGCTGGCGACGAGAGTCACCTCGAATTCGTAGCCGGGGTTGTCGGGGATTGCAGCCACCAGGCGGTCGGTGATCGTCTGCACCGCAGTGGCCGCAGGACCGGCGGCGATCGTCTCTTCTCCGGCCAGCAACTGGGCGACTGCCAACTCCCCGAGGAGTTTCTCACCGGCTGGCGGCAGGCTGGCCGCCACGATTGTCGGGGCCAGCCGGGTCAGCAGCAGCCACCCGCCGAGGAAAAGCCCGACGACAATGAGGCCACCAAGGGTCAAAGCTAGCCGGCTGCGGCGGGTGTGCCGCTGGCGATAATCGGCAAAGCTGGCCAGCAGGTCATGGGTGGGTCCACCAGTGCAGGCGGCAAGAGCAGCGATGGTATCGGGATCGCGGAGTGCCACCTGGGCGACGGCAGATGCCACTGCCGGGCAGCTAACCATCAGCCAGTCGCGGTCCTCTCCACCCACCTCACATTTCAGGTCTGGGTAGGGCCACCGGACGGCTGGTCCGGCAGCAGGTTCGATCAGAAGTCCGCCGGCCTCAAGGGTTAGCTGGCAGGGCTGCGAGCCGGGTTGATTGGTCAGAAAGCAGACAGCCTGGCGAGATTCAGCCATGACAAGTTGTTTCAGTATCAGCCCTTGCTGGGCAGATGGCGGCCCAGCCAGCCAGCGAAGGCGGCGGGGTTACGGGTCTGCACATAGATTCGCCCCGGACCGGTGAACCGACAGACAAAGCCCTCGCCTGACGTGAAGCTCGATATCCAGCCGG
>RFVE01000208.1 GCA_009922585.1 Planctomycetia bacterium | reverse complement strand
TCGCCCGGGCTTGGCTTCCCGTGGGACGAGTCGGTGAAGCCCTGGTTGTCCCCAAGGACGCCGTGGTGCTTGGTGGCCCTACACCAATCGTCTTCGCCGTCCAGTCGATTGCTGGCACCCAGACTGACGGATCGATCGGAATGGGCACCGTTCAGCCAGTCCCCGTTCGACTTGGTGCCGCGGTAGGGGGTGCCGTCGCAATCGAGGGCGATCTTGCGGTCGGCAGCCTGGTCGTCATCCGGGGCAACGAGCGGCTCCGCCCGGGAATGCCCGTCCGTTTTCCCGCTCCCGAAAAAGCTTCCCGATGAATCTGATCGCCGCCTGCGTCGCCAATCCAGTCAAAGCAGCCGTTGGCGTCCTGCTGCTGACGCTCTTCGGCGGCCTGGCATTGCTGACAATGCCCGTGCAACTCACGCCAGAAGTGCAGATCCCCACGATTCTGGCCGAAACACGCTGGCCGGGGGCAAGCCCCCAGGAGATCGAGCAGGAAATCATCCAACCGCTGGAAGAGCAGCTGCGGTCAGTCGAAGGCCTCACCAAACTCTCAAGTACCAGTGGCAACGGGCTCGGATCGGTCGATCTAGAGTTTGGCATTGGCACCGACATGGACCAGGCGTTGGTAAAGATCAACACCAGGCTGCAGCAGATCCGCGACTGGCCGATTGACGCCGATCGGCCCACGCTCAAAACCTCCAGTAGCAGCAGCCGGCCGATTGCCTGGCTGATTCTTGGCCAGGCAGCTCCAGACCCGGCACTGCTGGAAAAGGCGGCCCGTGAACACCCCGCCCATGCCGACACCCTTAACCGAATTCGGAACGCACGCTCGGCCAATCTCGCTCTCTACCGGCTGCAGAAACTGATCGCCGAGGCTCCGGAACTGGCCGACCTCGCGCCGCCCGACATCGACGTAACCACGATGCGGCGGATGGCCGAGGACGACATCGAGAGCCGGCTTGAGCGGGTACCTGGCGTATCGGGGGCCGACCTGGTGGGGGGCCGGGAAGACGAACTGCAGGTCATCGTTGATCCTCAGTTGTTGGCCGCCCGTCGGCTCACAATCGATGATCTACGGCAGGCGCTTGCCAACCAGAACCAGGACACCTCCGGCGGCGATTTTTGGGAGGGCAAGCGACGATACATCGTGCGAACGATCGGCCAGTTTCGCTCACCGGAACAGGTCGAAGGGGTGATCATCACCCGCCGCGATGGCAAGCCGGTTTACGTCCGGGATGTCGCCCGAGTCCGGCTGGGCATGAAGAAAGCCACCGGCGTGGTCCGCCGCGTCGGTTCAAGCAGTATCGCCGTGCGGGTCACTCGGGACCAGAACGCAAACGTCCTCGAAACCATGCGGCAACTCCGCCGGGTGGCAGCCGATATCGACCAGAATCTGCTGGCCCCCCGGGGGCTGAGCCTTGCCCTGGTCTACGACGAAACGACCTACATCGACTCAGCGATCGGGCTGGTGCAGAACAACATTGTCGTTGGCGGCCTGCTCACCGTCATGACGCTGTTGCTGTTCCTGCGGACGGTCCGTCCGACACTGATTGTTGCCGTGGCGATTCCCGTCAGCATCATCGGCACCTTCCTGCTGCTCTCGGTCTTCGGCCGGACCCTCAACGTCATCAGCCTGGCGGGCATGGCCTTTGCCGTCGGCATGCTGGTCGACAACGCCGTCGTTGTGCTGGAAAACATCGACACCCACTGGCGGCGAGGAGTAGACCGCAAGACTGCTGCCATTCAGGGAGCCGGCGAGGTCTGGGGGGCCGTGCTGGCCAGCACACTGACCACCGTCGCGGTGTTTCTGCCGGTGCTTTTCGTGAAAGAAGAGGCCGGCCAACTCTTCGGTGACATCGCGTTAGCAATCAGTGCTGCGGTTGTCCTATCGCTGATCGTCTCGGTGCTGGTGGTGCCTGTCGCCGCCTCCGTGCTGCTCAAGCAACGTGCCGACCCGACGGCTTCCGCCACAAAACGACCCGATGCCGCCACCCGGCTGGGCCGGCTATTTTCGAAAACGCTGCTTGGGTTCGACCAGTTCCTGCTGGCCAAGCCGTTCCGGCAGCTGGTAGCGTCCGTGGCAATTATCGGAGCGGCAATTTTCACCACCTGGACCATGCTGCCAAAGGTTGAGTATCTGCCCGAGGGCAACCGTAACCTGGTCTTCGGCATCTTGCTGCCGCCGCCTGGTTACAACCTCGATGAACTGATCCGGCTGGGCGAGCGGGTGGAGGAGCGGCTGATTTCGTACTGGGACGTCGATCCTGACACGCCCGAGGCCGCCGCCCTCGATGCACCAGTTCTCAGCGACTTCTTCTTTGTGGCTCGTGATCGCAGTGTCTTCATCGGGCTGCGGTCGGTCGACCCGCTGGCGGCGTCCCAACTGGTGCCACTGATCCGCAGGGTCGCCAGCGACCTGCCGGGCACAATCGCCGTGGCCAAGCAGTCGAGCCTGTTTGAGCAAGGCATCGGCAGCGGGCGGTCGATCGACATCGAGATCACCGGTCCTCAGCTTGAAAAGCTGGTGCAACTCGGTGGCATGGTCATGGGCAAACTGCAGGAAGTGACTCCAGGCAGCCAGAACCTGCCCAAGCCATCGCTCGACCTGTCAAACCCCGAGGTGCAGCTGGTACCGCGATTGGAACAGTCAGCCGACATGCGGCTCGACACCCGACAACTCGGCTATATGGTTGATTGCCTGGTCGATGGCGGCTATGCCACCGACTATTTTCTCGGAAGCGACCGGATCGACCTGGTCATCAAGGGCGAGGACCGCTTCGTCAGGCGGACTCAGGACGTTCGAAACCTCCCGGTGATCACCCCCGGCGGCCAACTGGTGCCGCTCGACAGCGTTGCTGAAGTGCTTGAATATTCCAGTGGCCCCGAGCAGATCCTGCACCGGGAACGAGAACGGGCCATCACCGTTCAGGTCTCGCCACCGCCAACCATGCCGCTCGAAGAGGCTCAGGAACGAATCGAACGGGAGATCGTCGCGCCGTTGGAGGCCTCCGGCGAACTGACCGGTGGCTTCCGGATCACCCTCGGCGGCACCGCTGACAAACTGCGGGCAACCTGGGATGCCCTCTGGTTCAATCTCGCCCTTGCTGGCCTGATCACCTACCTTTTGATGGCCGCCCTGTTTGAGTCGTGGTTCTATCCAGCCATCATCATCGCCGCAGTGCCGCTGGGAAGCGTCGGTGGGCTCGTCGGCCTGGCCCTGCTGAACACAGTCGGCCAGCCGTTCGGCATCTTTCAGCCGCTTGACGTACTGACCATGCTCGGCTTTGTCATCCTGATTGGCACCGTGGTCAACAACCCGATTCTGATCGTTGACCGCACCCTGCAGCTGGTCCGAGGGGGGGATATCTCGGCAAGCGAGGCAATCCTCGAAGCAGTCGCTGGACGCATCCGGCCAATCTTCATGACCACAATGACGACCCTGCTTGGCCTGCTGCCGCTGGTACTGATCCCTGGCGCCGGCAGCGAACTCTATCGCGGCCTGGGTGCCGTGCTGCTTGGCGGCCTGCTGGTCTCGACCGTGGTGACGCTCGTGCTGGTGCCGGTGCTGCTTGGTTTGTGTTACCGTCTGTTTCCGGTGGCGGCAGCGGAACCGCAAGGTGAACCACTTCGCCCGACCGGTTCTTCGCCTGTCGCCGTACGAGATGCCCCCGCGCCCCAGCCGTCCGCCTGACTCCCGTCGCCCCATCGCCTGCCCAAAGGAGAGACAGATGCCCCTCCACCGCTCCGGTTCCCCTGCCGCCTCACCTCCAGCCGATCCGACTGACGCCGCCATGGTCGCCCTCCTCACCCAGCGTCTGCCCAGGGACCACTTTCCGGTACAGCCCAGCCAGCCCGAGATGGTCTTTCAGATTCTCAGTGAAGAACTGCTGCTCGATGGCAACAGCAAGCAGAACCTGGCCACCTTCTGCCAGACCTGGGAGAGCCCGCAGGTTCACCAGTTGATGGATCTGGCGATCGACAAAAACCTGATCGACAAGGACGAATATCCGCAGACGGCCGAGATTGAGCGGCGGTGCGTGAGCCTGCTGGCCGACCTCTGGAATGCCCCAGGAGCGGCAGTCGGGTGCTCGACAGTGGGCTCAAGCGAGGCCTCGATGCTCGGCGGGATGGCGGCCAAGTGGCGTTGGCGGGCCCGCCAGCGGGCCGCCGGCCGGCCGACCGACCGGCCCAACATGGTCTGCGGCAGCGTGCAGATCTGCTGGAAGAAGTTCGCCCGCTACTGGGACATTGAGTTACGGGAGATCGAGATGACCCCCGACCGGCTCTGCATCACGCCCGAGTCGGTGCTTGAGCAGGTCGATGAAAACACGATCTTTGTGGTGCCGACGCTGGGTGTCACCTACCACGGCCTCTACGAAGATGTTGCGGCAATCAGCCGGGCCCTGGATGACCTTCAAGCTCGAACGGGCCTCGATGTACCGATCCACGTCGATGCCGCCAGCGGTGGCTTTCTGGCCCCCTTCACTTCGCCCGACCGTGAGCCCTGGGACTTCCGCCTCGAGCGGGTCAAATCAATTAACGCCTCAGGGCACAAGTTCGGCATGGCCCCGCTGGGGGTCGGCTGGGTGCTTTTTCGGGAGCAGCAGGATCTGCCGGACGATCTCGTCTTTCATGTCAGCTATTTGGGCGGTGACA
>RFVE01000207.1 GCA_009922585.1 Planctomycetia bacterium | reverse complement strand
GCCTCACGGGCCTGCTGCACCGCTGGCAGCAACAGGCCGACCAGCACACCGATGATGGCAATCACCACCAGCAGCTCAATCAAGGTGAATCCGCGGCTCACTGACTGCGGCCGAATGCTGAAAACAGGCATGACAGACCTCGTCAATCTCGAGAAAAGAGCGAAAAGTATCCCACCAGCGCACTGAAACGAGAACCAACGGACGATGTAACTAACTAGTTAGGTATGATAATCGGATGTGGAAAAGAAGTCAACAGGCAGAAGTGCCGTTTATCCCGGCGTACATGGCAGCTCTGCGACTTCGGTTACCCCCCCTCGGAAAAAAATTTTTCGTTTTTTGTTTTCTCGGTAACCGAGGGCGAAAAACCGCCATTTCATTGCATGGAACCAATGCCCAAGCCGGATCAGCCGACCGACGCAGCAACCGAACGGGCCATCAGCCGGGTGCTGGCCGGTGATCGTGAGGCCTTTGCGACCGTCGTGCGGCGGTTTGAGCGGCCGCTGCGAGCCTGGCTGGCGACCCACGCGCCGCCCGGGGTTGATGTCGATGACATTGCCCAGGCCAGCTTCATTGCGGCCTACACCCGGCTGAGCGACTACACGTCCGGCACCAACTTCGCGGCCTGGCTGTTCACCATTGCCCGCTACCAACTCCAGACCGAGACCACCCGGCTGCGACGCATCGCCGACTATCACAGCCGCTATGCCCCCGATCTGCTGGCCCGCGAGCTCGACCGTCGGGCTGGCCAACCAACCACCGACGACGACCAACAGCTTGCCCAGCTGGCAGCCTGCCTGGAAGCGATCGACCACCGCCGACGGCAGTTCCTCACCTGGCGTTACGACGAGGCGATTCCGCTGAGCGAGATGGCCAAGCGAAGCGGTCGCTCGGTCGCCGCCGTGAAAAAACAGCTCTGGCTACTCCGCCGGCAGCTGCAGGACTGCATCCAAGGAAAACTCTCCACCAGCCAAGGCTGAGACCAGCCACGCTTGAGAATAGCGCCATGCCCCACGACGCAGACAATCAGCAACACCCACCCACCGCTGCTCACATGGCAGAGGATCGCTTTGCCGAACTGTGGACCGACTATCTGGAGGGCCAGCTCAGTCCCACCGGCATGGCCGAACTGGAAAAGCTACTGGCCGGTGATGAGCAGCTGACACAGCGGGCGGCTGATCTCTATCAGACCCACCGCCGGCTGGGCCTGTTGGCCGAGCGGCGGCTGGCCACTGCCGGCTCAGAGCCCAGCAGCCGCTTTGTCGCTGACGTGATGGCTGGGCTGCCCGCTGCCCGCGGGCAGCTGACCGACCGGGTAATGGCCGACATCATGGCGTTGCCAAGCGATGGGCCGATGCAGGCGCGAGCATTCCGGCGGCGTCAACGCCTGATGCTGATCAGCAGCAGCCTCCTGGCGGCCGTGATCGTGGCTGCTGTGCTGGCTGCGAGGCTGCCGATCAAGCCAGTCATCCCCGAGCCAGCCGTGAACGAGCAGGCGGCGGCCACCGAGCAGGTGGATCAGTCGGCGGTCCGGTTTGCCAGCCTGGCCCGGGCTCGGTTCCTCGACCGGGAAACACCACGGCAGCAGTCGGCGGCTGACCTTCAGCAGACCTATGTGCTCTCACACGGCTTGGTGGAGCTCGCCTTCCCGAGCGGTGCCACAGCCATTCTGGAAGGACCGGCCGCCTTTCGGGTCTGTGGCGAGTCCTGCCTGGCAGTCGATGCCGGTCGCTGTTCGGTGCATGCCCCGGACGGTGCCGAGGGTTTTCGTGTCGAGACGCCGGCAAGCCACGTGATCGACCGCGGCACCCGGTTTGTGGTGCATGTCGATGAAACCAGCAGCACCGAGGTGCAGGTGATCGAAGGCGCGGCCGACCTGTTGGTCACTGGCGATCCAACCGGACGGGTCTATCGGTTGGCTTCGGGTGAGACGGCCCTTCATGACCCGGCGACCACTGGCCAACCAGTCGTCGCCACCACGGCAGGCAATGGCCAGACTGGCTATCGCCCGCGACTGCCCGACCGGTTGATCCGCTACACCGCATCGCTTGCCCATCCAGCAGACACGGCGGCGGGTGACACGGGTGGCCCCGGCATCGACACGCTGGAGACGATCACCGTCCAGCGGGGTAGCAACGTGCTGACGTACCACGCCGATGAGCTGATCGGTGTGACGCTGCTGCACATGCGGGCCAACCGCAACAAGAATAATCTCACCCTGCCGGGCGGAACTGACGTTCCTGCCGCGTCACTGAAGGCAGCGGCCACCCGCCGGGGGCTGCTGGAGACCGACCGGCTGCTGACAACCGGGGTGATCAATCCCGGCGGTGCCGCCGAGCCGCTCACCTCCGATCCGCAGCTGGCGAGCGACGCGGGATCAGCGGATGACCTGACCCCGGGGCTGGCCTTCAGCTTCAATCGGCCAGTTCGAAACGACGCGGGCCCCGACCTGGTGCTGTTTGAGCTGCAGATGCTCACCGATCCGCCCGAGAGCGACGCCTTTCGCCTCTCACCGCTGCAGTTCAGCCCCGAACTGCGGACTCACACGGTCAATGCCTATGACATCGACTCAACCTCGCCCGAATCGCAGCTGCTCGCCCGGTTCCGACTGTTCACCTTCAGCAGGCTGCCCGGTTCACTCGATGACCTGCTGACACTGTCGACCAATGCCGGCAGCCTGCTGCCGGTGCGGGCCCGGGCCAACGCCGTGGCCATCGACCTGTCTGATCTGGGCTACGCCGCCGGGGCCACCTGCGACGGCCTCTTCCTCCAGGATGCCGATGACGACAAGACAACGGTCGACCCGGTGTTCATCGCCGGCCTGCCACCGCTGGAAAGGGATATGCCGTGAAACAGAAAAAGTGGTTGCAGCATTTTTTTGTGGCAGGCGTTGTGCTGGTGTCGGCTTCGGCAATCGTCGCGGCCGCCGAGACGGTGCCGGCCGCGGATGACGATCTCTTTGAAATCCACGCCCGGCCGTTGCTGGTCAGCCACTGCATCCGTTGCCATGGCGAATCGAAGCAGGAGGCGGGGCTCAATCTGGCCACCCGTGCCGGGCTGCTGGCCGGCGGTGATTCAGGGCCGGCCATCGTGCCGGGCAAGCCAGATGAAAGCCTGTTGCTCGAGGCGCTGCGGTATGAATCGTATGAGATGCCGCCGACGGGCAAGCTTGGCGACCCGCTGATCGCCGGGATCGCCGCCTGGGTTGCCGCCGGTGCCGACTGGCCCGCCGGCACGGTGCTGACCCCGGCCAATCCGATCACCGCCGCTGACCGCGAATGGTGGTGTTTTCAGCCGCTGGCCGACCCGGCTGTGCCTGACCCGCCGGCTGAATTGTCAGGCTGGTGCCAGAACGAACTTGACGCCTTCATCGCCCACCGCTTGGCAAAGGAGGGGCTTGAACCAGCCGCTGCTGCCCCGCCGGGCGTGTTGCTGCGGCGGCTGGCGTACAGTGCGACGGGTCTGCCACCGAGTGAACGGCTGCTGGTCGAAACTGACGGCGGCAGAACGTTGGCTGACCCGGCTGCCCGTGACCGGCTGGTTGAGGAACTGCTTGCCAGCAAAACCTATGGCGAACACCAGGCCCGGTTCTGGCTCGACCTCGTCCGCTATGCCGATTCGGACGGCTACCGGGCCGACGGCGGCCGGCCGCACGCCAAGGCGTATCGCGACTATTGCGTCCGGTCCTTCAACGCTGACAAGCCCTACGACCGATTCGTGCTCGAGCAGTTGGCCGGCGATGAAATCGACCCCGGCAACCGCGATGCCGTGATCGGCACGATGTTTCTGCGGCACTGGATTTATGAATGGAACCAGCGGGATGTCGCCACGCAGTGGCAGAAGATTCTTGACGACCTGACCGAGACGACCGCCGATGTCTTTCTGGCCCAGAGCCTCCGCTGTGCCCGCTGCCATGACCACAAGTTCGACCCGCTGCTGCAACGCGACTACTACCGGCTACAGGCGTTCTTCGCCCCCTTCCAGCCGACCGAGGGCAAGCCGGTGGCCGATCTCGCCACCCTGGCAACCTTTGCCGAGCAACAGCAAGCCTGGGAGGAGGCCACGGCCGATCTCCGCCGCCGTCTCGATGCAATCGAGCGACCCCTGCTGATTCAGCATGCCAAGGGACAGCCTCCTGAGCACCAGTTGGCAGAACTGGCGGCCCGGCAGTACACCTTCCAGCCCGAAAAACTCGACAAGCTTCTCGATGAAGCCGCCGCCACCGAGCGGAAGCAACTGCTTGAGCAGCTCGCAGCCTACGACAGCCTCAAGCCCAAGCCGTTACCGACCCAGGCCTTTGTCGCCAGTGACGTCGGCCCGGAGGCCCCGGTCACCCACATCCCGGATGATCGCGAAAAGACGCCAATCGCCCCCGGCATCCTGACGCTGCTCAATCCCGCGCCCGCAGACATCGAGCCACCACCGCCGGCCCTCAACAGCACCGGCCGGCGGACGGCTTTGGCCCGCTGGATCGTCAGCCCAGAGAATCCGCTCACGGCCCGGGTGATTGTGAATCGCATTTGGCAGCAGCACTTCGGCCGCGGGCTTGTGGCCACTCCCAACGAGTTTGGCCATCTGGGGCAGCAGCCCACTCACCCAGAGCTGCTTGACTGGCTGGCCGGCTGGTTCATGCAGGAAGGCTGGAGCCTGAAAAA
>RFVE01000206.1 GCA_009922585.1 Planctomycetia bacterium | reverse complement strand
TTCTCTCTGGCAGCAGTGTGCCGACAGCCTCACCGCGGCCACGGCGTCGGCCCGCCATCCCTTCCACCTCGTCACTGTGGCAACCGTAGCGGCCGCATCCGGACCCGACCAACGCACTGTGGTCCTGCGGAGTTTCGATCCCGCTGCTGGCACAATCAGCTTTCATACCGACATTCGCTCGACCAAGGTTGGTCAGCTTGCAGCCTATCCACAGGTCAGCCTGCACTGGTACGACCCGGCGGCCCGCGTCCAGCTGCGGATTTCTGCAACCGCGGCCGTGCATCATCAGGATGACCGGGCGGCGAAGGCGTGGGCGCGCTCCCGGACCACGAGCCGGGCCTGCTACACTGCAACCAACGGCCCGGGGACGACCGTCGAGACCTTTCCGGCGGCCCCTTCGATTCCGCTGGACGATGACCCAAGCGGGTTGGTCCACTTTGCGATAGTGATCTGCCGATTCTCAACTATTGAGATTCTGACGCTGCACGCTGACGGGCATCAGCGGGTGCGGGTGCAGCTGCAGGATCAACCCATTTCCTGGCAGATTCTCGCCCCCTAAACCACCCTTTTGTTCACGTCTGTGAGCCCCCGAGAATGAAACTCGCCCTCCACTGGCAAATCGCCATCGGCATGGTCTTCGGCGCAGTCGTCGGCGTCAGCCTCAACCTGCTGGCTGGCGTCCGGGAGACTGAGGTGACGGCAAACCGGCTGCCGCCGGGGCTGAAGTCGCTCTCCATCAGCGACTCGCCCAATCATGTGCGGCTGGCCTGGACCCATGAGGATGGCACGACGGGCACGGCGATCGTCGATGGCACCCGGCAGACGCCCGGCGCGGCTGCCACCGTCGATGAACTCGCTCGCACAAATCCTGAGGCGGCCGACTGGCTCCATCGGCTGGGTCGCAGCCCCGCGCGGATGGTGGGGGAGGCAGCCCAGAAGCTCGGCGGCCTGTTCCTCCGACTGTTGCAGATGGTGGCCGTGCCGCTGATCATCACGTCTCTGATTTGCGGGGTCACGGGTCTGGGCGACGCCGCCAGCCTCGGCGGCATGTTCCTGCGGACGGTGCTTTACTACGCCTCGACGAGCTTTCTGGCGATTGCTGTCGGGCTGCTAGCTGTCAACATCTTCCGGCCTGGGCTGACCGGCGCTGCCGCCCCGGCAGCCAATGGGCCGGCTGCCAGTGGGCATTCCCTCAGCGACCTGCTGTTTGAGCAGGTGGAGCGGATGATCCCCACCAACCCCATCGCCGCAATTGCCGAATCGAACTTTCTTTCGATCATCGCCTTCACCCTCGCCTTCTCCATTTTTGCGGTCATTGTCGGCGGCAAAACACTGGCGGCGGTGCGGGCGGCGGCCGAGGCGGGCTTTGAGGTGATGATGGCGATGACGATGGCGATCATTGCCCTGGCGCCTGTTGGGGTGCTCTGCCTGATGCTCTTCGTGACAGCGACCCAGGGGCCGGCAGTCTTTGCCTCCCTGTTCTGGTATCTGCTCACTGTTGTGGTGGCGCTGGCGACCCATGCCCTGATCATCCTGCCGCTGATCCTGCACTTCGTGGCCCGCCGCAACCCCTCCGAGTACGCCAGAGCGCTCTCCCCTGCCCTGCTGACAGCATTCAGCTCGGCCTCTTCAAATGGCACCCTGCCACTGACGATGGCCTGTGTCGAGAATCGGGCCCGGATCGACAACAAGGTCTCGAGTTTCGTGCTGCCGCTGGGGGCAACCATCAACATGGATGGCACGGCGCTCTACGAGGCAGTGGCCGTGCTCTTCATCGGCCAGCTCTATCACGGTGCGGTGCTGCCGCTTGAGCAGCAACTGATCGTCGCCTTTACTGCTCTGCTGGCCAGCGTCGGGGCGGCCGGCATTCCGCATGCCGGGCTGGTGATGATGGTGGTGATCCTGCAGGCGGTTGGGCTGCCGGTAGAGATGCAGGGAATCATCCTCGCCGTCGACCGGGTGCTCGACATGTGCCGGACCAGCGTGAACGTCTGGAGCGACTCCTGCGGCTGTGCCGTTGTGGCCAGCCTGGAAGCGCGTGCGGGAGTGCTGGCTCAGGCAGAGTCGGCCGAGCAGACGGTGGGTACCTGACATTCCTCCCACATTGAGAAAAATTAAATGATGCACCTTGCCCTTCGGCTGTTACGGCGGCTCACTCGCTTTTTTGTCGCGGGCGTGCTCGCCCTACTGCCGGTAGTGGTCACGGTGGCAGTGGTTGTCTGGGTTGTTGAGTACCTCCAGTATCTCTGCGGCCCTGACACCTTTATCGGGCGGCAGCTGACGGCAATCGGCATGCAGGTTGGTAAAGACTCTGCGACGCCGTACTTCGTCGGCTGGTTTGTGGTGATCGTGGTGGTGTTTGGGGTTGGTTTGTTCGTGGAACTGGGGGCGAAAAAGTGGTTTGGACACACCGTTGAATCAGTCTTCAAGCGGGTGCCGCTGGTTGGCAGCATCTACAGTACCAGCCGGCAGATGATCGACATGATCGGCCCCAGCGACAATGACGCCATGAAGGGCATGACGCCAGTCTTCTGCTCGTTCGGCCGTGATCAGCCTTCAAATGTGCTGGCGTTGCTGGTCTCCTCCGAGCAATACCGTTTGCGCGACCAAGATTTTCTGATTGTCATCATTCCGACAGCGCCCGTTCCCTTTGGTGGCGCTATGATGTTCGTGCCGGTCGAGAACGTCCGGCCGGCCGGCATGTCGATCGACGGGCTGATGAGCATGTACCTCTCGATGGGTGCAACCGCCGGCCAGTTCGTACCCCGGGCTTCCCGTACTGATGCTGAAAGCTGATTGCTACCGATTCTCGCTCGGCTGGCTGCTGCTCGGCCAACTGCTGGGAACCGGCTGCCACGGAGCCGACACCTCCAACCAGGAGACACCTATGCCACTCCAAGTCGGCGATAATGCCCCCGAAGTGACGCTGCACCTGCAGGACGGCCGTTCGCTATCGCTCGCTGACTTGCGTGGTGGGCGGGCCGCTGTGATTTTTTTCTATCCCAAGGACAACACGCCGGTCTGTACGGCAGAGGCCTGTTCGTTCCGCGACGCCTATGCCGACTTCGGCAGCCTCGATGCCGAAGTGATCGGCGTCAGTGGCGACACCGCGGCCAGCCACCAAAAATTTGCCGAAAAGCACGACCTGCCGTTTCCGCTGGCCTCTGATGCCGATGGTTCCCTCCGGCGGGCTTTCGGGGTGCCGAAGACGCTCGGCTTTCTGCCTGGGCGAACCACCTACGTGATCGATAAACAGGGGCAGATCCAACTGGCCTTCTCCGCCGCCTTCTCCGCGGAAAAGCACGTGGCCGAGGCCCGGCGGGTGCTGGCAACGCTGGCGGAGGAGTGACCAGGCATGCCTGTCTTTGATTTTTCCTTCGAGGTCAATGCCCCACTGGCAGTCGTCCGTGACTTCCATCACGACACCTCAGCTCTGAAGACCCTGACGCCGCCACCGACCATCGTGCAGATTCATTCGGTTGAGCCGCTGGCTGAGGGCTCGGTCTCGACCTTCACCCTCTGGGTCGGCCCGTTGCCGCTCCGCTGGAAGGCAGTCCACCGCGGCGTGTCGGACCAGGGTTTCACCGACGTGCAGGCATCGGGGCCGGCCAAGAAGTGGGAGCACACCCACACCTTCACGGCGATCGACGCCAACACGACCCGCATCGACGAGCACATTGAGTACGAACACAAAAATGGCTTCTGGGGCGTGGTGACCCGGCTGCTGTTCTCCTGGCCGAACCTTTTTTTCATGTTCAGCTACCGAAAGTGGATCACCCGGCGGATCTGCCGAAGGCGGGCTCAGACTGGCTAACCGCCGTACGGCCGCCACCCGCCGGGGCGACCAGTTCTCGATCCTTCTTCGCACCAGCAGGAAGTGAAACCGCATGCAGCCCGACTGGGACGAACAATACCGGATCGGCGAGACCCCCTGGGACAAGGGTGAAGCAGCGCCGCCACTGGTGGCCTGGCTGCGGGACCACCCAGGTAGCATGACCGGCACCGTGCTGGTGCCAGGCTGCGGCAGCGGGCACGACGTCCGAGCGATCGCATCTGCGGAACCGGACGCCCGACCGCTTGGCCTCGATCTGTCGCCGACCGCGATCGCCAAGTGCCGAGCACAACCGACCACCGGCGGCGAGCGGTACGTCGAGGCCGACCTTTTTGCGCTGCCGGCTGAACTCCGGAAAACCTGCGACTGGGTCTGGGAGCACACCTGCTTCTGTGCGATCGATCCCGCCCGGCGGGATGATTATGTCGCCGCGGCGGCGGCTGCCCTGAAGCCCGGCGGGCACTTTCTCGGCATCTTCTATCTCGACCCCTACCGGGGCGACCACCAGCCGGGCGGCGGTCCGCCGCACGGCTGCACGCTGGAGGAACTCCGGCAGCGGTTCGAGGCTGCCGGGCGATTCACGCTCGAAACGGCCGATCCGCCCACAGCGTGCTATCCGGAGCGACAGGGGCGGGAGTTGCTGGTGCGGCTTACCCGCCAGTAACGGCCGAGGCCGCCTGAATCTTCCTAGTGCCGAACTCGACAGAGCTTGCTACGATGAGCATATGCGGTAGCTCTGCTGCCGCAACACGAGGATTCCCGGCCCCGGCTGGGAATGGGTAAGGGCCCGGCGGTGGACAGTGCAGTGTCCATGACAGCGCGGGAGACTCGTAGTAAAGGAGGTGATCCAGTGACGCAAGGTGACTGTACAGGTGAATGTTCGGG
>RFVE01000205.1 GCA_009922585.1 Planctomycetia bacterium | reverse complement strand
GACCTTTCGCGACCTGGCGAGCCAATCGTGAGCCTTGTACACCGCTCGGTCGGCCAGGTGGCCGCCCAGGGCGAGGTCGGCCCCGACGCCCGCGTCAGCGGCAGCCACGTGGGCGCGGTGGCGATTGAGTTGGTTGATGGGGAGAGTCGGGATGTCACCAGCGAACAGTTCATCAGCGACTGGCGGCAGCGGGCGGGTGAGTTTCCCGGCGTCGAGAGCCTCGTCTTCGGAACGGAAAACATCGGACCAGGCGGCAAAGCGGTAGAGTTCAAACTGCTGGCCCGCAGCGACCCCGAGTCGATCCGGCAGCTGGAGGCAGCGGTCGAACGCTGCAAGGAATGGCTGGCCCAATACCCGGGCGTGATCGACATCGACGACGACTCGCGGCCCGGCAAGTGGGAGTATCAAATTCGCGTCAAGCCGCAGGCCGAGGCGATGGGGGTGTCGCTGGCTGACCTTGCCGGCACTGTCCGGGCCAGCTACTACGGCGAGGAGGTGATGCGGCTGCAGCGGGGGCGGCACGAGGTCAAGCTGATGGTTCGTTATCCACAGGAGGAGCGGCGCAGCGTCGCGACACTCAGTGACATTCGCGTCACCAGCCCGGACGGGGTCAAGCGGCCGCTCGACGAATTGGCCGAAATCGACATTGAACGGGGCTATTCCGAGATCAATCGACTCAGCCAGCGGCGGTCAATCACCGTGGTGGCTGACATCGACGTGGCAAAGAGTTCGCTGACCAGTGGCCAGATCACCGGCGATATGGCCAAGCGGCTGATGCCCGATCTGCTGGCTGAGTACCCGCGAGTGAACGTCCGCTGGGAGGGCGAGCAGGAACAGACGCGTGAAAGTCTGCAAAGCCTCGGAGTTGGCTTCGTGGTGGCGCTGTTCGCGATGTTTGTGCTGCTGACGATGGAGTTCAAGTCGTACTTCCAGCCACTGCTGATCATCGCCATCATCCCCTTCGGCTGCGCCGGCTCGGTCTTCGGCCATGCCCTGATGGGGATGCCGTTGACCATCTTCAGCATGTTCGGCCTGGTGGCCCTGGCTGGTGTTGTGGTCAACGACTCGATCGTACTGATCGACTTCATCAACCACCGAGTTCGGGACGGTATGCCGCTGTTCGATGCATTGCGAGAGGCGGGCAAGCTGCGGTTCCGACCGGTATTCCTGACGAGTGTCACCACGATTGGCGGGCTCTATCCGCTGCTGACCGAGACCAGTTTTCAGGCCCAGTTCCTCGTGCCGATGGCGACCTCGCTGGTCTTCGGCCTGGCCGCCACCACGCTGATTGTGCTGGTGCTGGTGCCGGTGATGTATTCGTTTTTCGGCACCTCGGCCCGCGAAAGCTCGCTGGATGATGAAGAGGGCTGGGAGGAGCCGACGGCACCCGGACTGGAGGGGCAGCATCTTTCCGCCGAAATCGAAGCGGCTGAAAAACAGCCCGTGGCCGTCGCGGCAATCTCCTAAAATTGCAGTGGCGGCCCTGACAGCCCGCTTCCACACCATGAGTCCGCAGCCCTGACGGAACGACCGCGATGAGCCCGTTGGTTTCTTACCCCGTCGTCGACCTTGGCCCGCTGATGAAGGGGCTGGTGATCGGTGGCCTTGGCATCTTTCACGTCTTCATCGCCCAGTTTGCGATCGGCGGCGGCATGCTGCTGGCCTACCTGCAGTGGCTTGACATGCGGGGGCAGTGCGTTCACGGCCGCCGGTTCATCGACGGCTATTTCCGGGTGCTGGTGTTGATCAGTTTTGTGGTTGGGGCGGTCACCGGCGTGGCGATGTGGTTCACCTCGATTCAGATCAGCCCCCAGACCATCGGTGTGATGGTTGGTGAGTTTCACTGGGTCTGGGCAACGGAGTGGAGCTTTTTCTGCCTCGAGGTCGTCGCCGGCTATCTCTTCTACCGCTACGGCAGCCGGCTGCCCGACCGCACCCGGCTGAGCCTGCTTGTGCTCTACGCCTTTGCCGCTTGGATGAGCCTGTTCTGGATCAACGGCATTCTCACTTGGCAGCTGACCCCGGGGGCTTGGCTGGAAAGCCGCTATGTCTGGGATGGCTTCTTCAATCCCGGCTTCTGGCCCTCGCTGATCTTCCGCACGATCACGTCGGCGGCGACGGCCAGCCTGGCTGCCTGTGTGCTGATCAATGCCGTCCCCGCCTTCAGTCGGGAAGAAAAGGCAAAGCTGATTGGCGTCTGTGCCCGGCCACTGATCTTCATGCTGGGCATGCCGCTGCTGGGCGTCTGGTATTTTGCCACCATGCCTGCCGACAGCCGTGGCTGGGCCACCGGCGGCAGCGTGCCGATGACGATGTTTCTGACGATGGCGGTCGGCTGCTCACTGCTGGTCGGCCTCTATGCGGTGGTGGCGATTCTGCGACAGCGGCTGTTCATCAACGGGGCCACCTCGACCCTGCTCCTGTCCCTTGCGTTTGTGGCGACGGCTGGCGGTGAGTTCGTGAGGGAAGGGGTCCGCAAGCCCTTCACGGTGCGGCAGTATCTCTACTCGAATGCAATCGCCCCCGACGCGGTTGCAGAGCTGCGCCGCACCGGCTGCACTACGGCCGATCCCTATCCGCTGCGGGATGCTGAGGCCTATCCCACGCCGCAGTTGCGGCTGGGGGCGAAGGCCTTCCGGGATTGCCCGCTGGCTCGACGAGGCGGGCACGGCCCCGGGCTATGAACTGGCCGCCACCGCAGGGCCGGCCACAACTGAGGGCCAGCTGCGATGAACCTGCCCTTTCCCCTTGGATTTCCGGCGGCGACGCAGCTCTATCTGGTGCTGCTGGTGGTCACGATGCTGGTCCACATGATCTTCATGCATTACGTGCTGGCCGGCACGGCCTATCTGGCCTGTGGCCGGCTCTTCGGCCGGCAGCGGGCGGCTGATTGCGGCTGGCAGCAACGGCTGGCCGACTGGTTGCCGTTTGCCACGGGCCTGGCGATCACCGCCGGTGTCGCCCCGCTGCTGTTTCTCCAGATTCTTTATCAGCGGGAGTTCTACACCGCCAACCTGCTGCTTTCCCACCGCTGGATGGCAATCCTGCCGGTGCTGCTGGTCTGCTTTTATCTGCTCTACCTACAGAAGTCGTCCTGGATCAGCCGCCGGGCCTGGGGCTGGCGGATTGTCGTCACCTGGCTGGCCTTTGCCGGCTTTGGCTTCATCGCCTGGAGCTGGACCGAGAACCATCTGCTGTCGCTCGATGAACAAGCCTGGGCCGCACTGTATGCCGCGGGGGAGCTGCGGTATGCGACTGCCGGCCTGCTGCCCCGGCTGGCCGCCTGGTTCCTGTTGGCCTTTCCGACACTGGCTGTTGAGCTTTACTGGCAGGGTCGGCTCTGCGGCGAGCCACTCGATCGACCGCCGGCGCTGGCCTCCCGGGTGCTCGGGCTGGCCCCGGTCCAGCGGCTTGCGGTGATGGGCCTGGCCGGGCTACTCGGCGGAACAGTCGCGTTGATCGCCTATGCCATCACCCTTCCGGTCGAGACCCGGGCGGCGGTGACGGGGCCGCTTGGGGGCTGGTGGCTGCTGGCGCTGGGCCTCGGGTTTTGTCTGCAGGCAGCGGTCTGGGGGCTCGCCCTCCAGGCTGGCCGACTCGGCAGGCCCCTGGCCGGGCTGCTCACCGCCGGCTGGCTACTGGGCCTGGCCGGGTTGCTTGCCGTTCGGGAGGTGATCCGGCTTGAGGCTGTCGATCTCGAAGCCCTGCTGCCGCTGCATGAGCGGGCGGCCGGCATCGGCGGCCTGCCGGTGTTTCTCATCTTTGCCACGCTCAGTGTCGCCGCAATCAGCTGGAGCGTGGCTGCCGTCCGGCGGGGGCTGGCGGGAGGCTCCCAGTCATTGGGCAGGCAGCCCTCGGTAGCCAATGACGACTGACTGCAACCATTCGCTGAAACTGGGCCGGCTATCTGCCCGCAGCTTGCGGGGCGTCATCAGCGAGAAGCCAATCAAAAAAAGTGGCCGGGTCGAGCTGTCTCCGGTACTCAGCCGACACTGCCGTCGCCGCAGCCGCAAACGCCTCGGGCTGCTGCATGAAGGCGTCGAGTGCCGCGGCGAGCGAGCCGACGTCACCGTACGTGACCGGAAGGGCATAGCTGTTCCCGTGCGCTACAGCCTCTGCGGCGATGCTCGTCCCCGGACTGACCAGCACCGGCTTTCCGATCGCCAGCGACTCGAGGAAGATGCCCGACGCCCGGGCAACATAGTTTGCGGGCTCGTAGCAGCAGCTGACGAGGTCCGCGTCGTGTAGCAGGGCCCAGTAGCGGTTACGATCCATCGACGTGTCTGGGAGCAACTCAAACAGCACCGGGTATTGCCGCAGGAAATCGGCGACGTGGGGCAGCAGCGTCATTGAGGTGAACCGGAACCGCAATTTTCCGAGCCAGGAGGGCTGCTGGGCGGCAATGGCCACGACGCTGTTGGTGAGAAACTCGGCTCCCTTTTCAGGCCTGACCTCGCCCGGGAGGAAGCAGATGCGTGGCCGATCCGGTACAGGAGCCGGCCGGGGCCGGTCAATCACCCGGGTCGGAAGTCGTTTTCGCTCGACACCAACGGCCCCGAGCGGGTGGAAGATTTCAGCCAGCTCACGCGTTTCGGCATACCACTTCAGGCCGGGGCAGGCTGCCCGGAGGAGATTCAGGGCCAGTTGATACTCAAAGCGATTGAAGAAGACGATCTCCGGCCGACGGTCACGAAAATCAGGCGGCAGGTTGAGCCCGATTCGCAGCCGCAGGCCGGCACGGGACGGCAGCTG
>RFVE01000204.1 GCA_009922585.1 Planctomycetia bacterium | reverse complement strand
GGGGAACCGCGTTTTTTGAATCCAGACACGCATTCCCTCGGCTCGCGCCTCGGGCTTCCCGGAATTCCGTTCGGCTCAGCGATTTATCAAAAGCCGCGTGCCGGGGAACACGCAACGCTATCCCCGAGCTGGCGGCCGGTTGTTTTACCCTTCTTCAGTGCCTCAAAAACAACACAGAATCCGTGCCGAACACCATTGGCGCGATACCCGAACTTTCCGTGAAACGCCCAACCCCACTGCCACCCGGCGACAGGATGTCGCCAATCAGCACCAGCGGAAGGATGAAAACCTCGGCTTTTCGTCCTTCCGCCCAAGGAAAGTCGGGCACGATGCCCGAGCTTTCCGTGAAACCAGCCGCCTGAGCTTTCCGTATAGCTAGCAAACCCCCGGCCAACGGGCCCGGACGTCACGACCGGCGTAGAGAGCGCCGTCGCCGAGCGACTCTTGGATCCTGAGCAGTTGGTTGTACTTTGCCACCCGATCGCTGCGAGAGGCCGAGCCGGTCTTGATCTGGCCGGTCGAGAGGCCGACAGCGAGATCAGCGATGGTGGCATCTTCGGTTTCACCACTGCGGTGACTGGCAATCGAGGTGTAACCCGACCGATGGGCCAATGCCACGGCAGCGGTCGTCTCAGTGAGGGTCCCGATCTGGTTGACCTTCACCAGAATGCTGTTGGCGATTCCCTCGGCGATGCCACGACCAAGCCGCTCGGAATTGGTCACGAAGAGATCGTCACCGACGAGTTGAACCTTTTCACCGATCTTACGAGCCGATCTGCGGGGCGAAGCCACCCTCGTCACCAACGGCCGTGACCAGCCCTTTATCCTTGAGCACCTGCTTCAGGGCATGAAAGGTCTCGACCCCGGCTCGCAGGGCTGCATCGAAGGTGTCGAAGCCAAGGGGCATCACCATGAACTCCTGCACGTCGAGCGGATTGTCGGCATGCGCACCACCATTGATGATATTCATCATTGGCGCCGGCAGCAGCCGGGCAGTGGTACCACCAAGGTAGCGGTACAGCGGTACTCCGCAGTGCTCGGCCGCAGCGTGGGCTGTGGCCAGCGAAACGCCAAGAATTGCATTGGCGCCCAGGGTCTTCTTGTTGGATGTGCCATCGAGTTCGAGCATCCGCATATCGACGCCAGTCTGGTCGAGGGCGTCGCAGCCCTCGAGTTCTTCGGCGATCCGGTTGTTGACGTTCTCAACTGCTTCAAGCACACCCTTGCCAAGATAGACATCTTTATCGCCGTCCCGTTTCTCCCAGGCCTCGTGGGCACCGGTGCTCGCTCCCGAGGGCACTGCTGCCCGACCAAACGTGCCATCGGCCAGGCTGACATCGACTTCGATCGTGGGATTCCCGCGGCTGTCGAGAATTTGGCGGGCATGAACATCAACGATCGTGGACATGGTGGGCTCCTCAGCTGGGCGATTGGGTGCGAACGGTCAAAGCAACGCAATTGTGCCGACAGTCGGCTACCACGCAAGGGTGTGGCTGGAAGCTGCCAGCCGGGATACCCTCTCGATACAGGCAGTTTGCTGCTCCTGGCCCGCAACGGTTCATTGCACTGGAAAAACACATGTTCACCGGACTTGTCGAACACCTCGGCCGCATCGTCGCCATCGCTCCGGAGCCGCCGGGGCTGCGGCTTGAAATAGATGCCGGGCCAGTCGCCGAGGATGTGACGATCGGAGAAAGCATCTGCACCAGTGGCTGCTGCCTGTCAGTCGTGGCGATTGACGGCCCGCGGCTGGCCTTTCAGTTGGGCCCCGAGACCCTCGCACGGACGACCCTTGGCGGCCTGGGCGTGGGAAACGGCGTGAACCTTGAGCGGTCGCTGCGACTCTCCGACCGGCTCGGCGGCCACCTTGTCACCGGCCACGTCGATGGGGTCGGCCAGCTGGTGGAGCGGGTCGACGAACAGGACTGGGCAACCTGCCGGTTCAACGCAGCTGCCGACTTGCTGGCCCAAATCGTCGGAAAAGGTTCGATCACCATCGATGGCGTCAGCCTGACGGTGGTCGATGTCGATGCGGAAAGTTTCAGCGTCGCACTCATTCCGCATACCCTGGCAATGACAACGCTTGGCAGCCTCGCCGCTGGTGATGCCGTCAACCTCGAGACGGATCTGGTTGCGAAGTACGTTGGCCGTTGGTTGGAGTGTCGGTCATGAAGCGTTCTGGCAAGCGTGCTCGGGGAAGGGCTCCGCGGCAACGCCAAGCCGGCGGCAGCCTGCCGGGAAAGCGGCCCCAGCAACAGCCAGCCGACCCTGCGGCCGCCAAGGCTGCTCGACAGACCACGGCCTATCTGAAAAAGCTCTTCGCTGAGGTTGGCTTCTCGATCGACGCCCGCCGAGGCCAGAACTTTTTGGTTGACCTCAACCTGCTCGATTTGCTCGAACGCTCAGCCGAGATCGAACCCGATGACATTGTGCTGGAGGTCGGCAGTGGCACGGCGGCCCTCACAGAACGGCTGTCGCGGGCGGCTTTTCGCGTGGTGACCGTTGAGATCGATCCGCGACTGGCGACACTCGCCCGTGACCGGCTAATCGATTGCGACAATGTCGAACTTGTCGAGGGGGATGTGCTGGCCGGTAAACATCGGCTTGCCCCGGAAGTATCCACCGCCCTCGATGCAGCAATGACAGCTCGACGAGAAGCTCGGCGAAGCGGTCGTTTTCTGCTGGCGGCCAACCTTCCCTACTGTGTTGCAACACCGGTTATTTCGAACCTGCTATTGGTTCGGCCCTTCGATGCTGCCACCGTGACCGTCCAACGTGAGATGGCTGAGCGGATGATCGCCAGCCCTGGCAGTGGGTCGTACAACGCACTTTCCGTCTGGGTCGGGGCCCAGTGCCGCGGCGAGATTATCAGGGTGCTGCCGCCGAGTGCCTTTTGGCCACGGCCCAAGGTTGACTCGGCGATTGTGCGGCTCGTTCTCGAGCCGAAGCGGCGGCAGGCAATTACCGACCTGACTCGCTTTCACAGGTTCGTCAGGGATATTTTCTGTCACCGTCGCAAGCTGTTACGAGGCGTGTTGATCCGGCTGGCCGGCGGCAAGCAGCAGCCCTCAGCGGTCGATCGAGTTGAAAAGCTGTATCAGAAGTTTGGATTCGACCGGTCAATCAGGGCAGAGGAAATCGCCCCCGACACCTTCGTGGCCCTCCAGCAGGAATTTGCCGCCGAACTGTAAGCTGCAAATTTGCAGTCGGGCCTCTCGCCGGTCACAATCAGCGAACGGAGGCGTCACCGTCTTCATTGGATTCGCAACGCCGCACCGGAAAGAGGCAACTCCGTGCGTTTTATTGAGATGACGGGCCACGCCCTGATGAGCATGGTCGAGCCGGGTGAAGTATCCCCGGACGAACTCCAGCGGGTAGGCCTGACGGACAGTTGCCTCGTCCGGGTAAACGAACAAGGCGACATTGAGCTGAGCGGGCGAGTGGCCGCACCTGGGCCTGAACATGCCCGCCCGTGGGTCGGGTCGTACCGAAACTACTGATTCGGACGGCTTGTTGCCTATACTCTAGGGTACGGCTTGGTCTGATGCCGACGATCTCTCAAGAAAAGTCGTCTGCGGACACCGCCCTGGCGTCGCGGGATGCGTCGCTGATCGCCCCGTCAGAACCTTCGGTATGAGGCGGGGCACTCCACGGTGAATGTCGGCCAGGGCAGGCCGCCGTTGGCCGGCAACGAATACCGACAATCCAACTGCGGGCCTACTGCCCGGGCTGGCTAATGGTTTGGAGAGCCCTTCTGTCGTGAACCCTATCCCGTCCTCAGAAGGTTCCTTCGCGCCGACTATCGTCGACCTGCTGCGCCAGCGGGCGGCCTACCGGCCGCATGACCGGGCCTTTACGTTTTTGGTCGACGGCGAAAACGAAGAACTGAACATCACCTACGCCGAACTCGATCGGAAAGCCCGGGCAGTGGGTGCCTGGTTGACCGACGAGGGGATGGCGGGCAAGCGGGTGCTGTTGCTCTATCCATCCGGCCTTGACTTCATCGCCGCCTTCATGGGCTGCCTGTACGGCGGCGCAATCGCCGTTCCAGCCTACCCGCCCCGGAAAAATCGCTCAGTTGAACGAATTGAAGCGATTGCGGCCGATGCTGACGCCTCAGTGGCCCTCACCACCCGCGATGTGCTCGACCGTTTCGATGTGCTCAAGGCAACTGCCCCGAGCCTTGAAGATCTGCTTTGGAAAGTTGACAGCGAACTTGAGCCGAACTGGTCCGACCGCTGGGACAGGCCGGACATCGACGGCGAAACCCTTGCCTTTCTGCAATACACCAGCGGCTCAACCGGTACTCCCAAGGGGGTGATGCTCTCGCACGAAAATCTGCTGCACAACTCGCTGCGGATCATGCAGGCGTTTGAGATCACCCGCAGCCAGTCGGGGGTCTTCTGGCTGCCGAGTTTCCACGACATGGGGCTGATCGGCGGCATCCTCGTACCGCTCTACGGCGGCAAATTCAATGTCCTGATGTCACCGGTCGCCTTTCTGCAGAAGCCGCTGCGGTGGTTACAGGCCATCACGAAGTACCGGGCGTCGATCAGTGGCGGACCGAACTTTGCCTATGAGTTGTGCGTCCGCAAAACTACGCCTGAGCAGCGGGCTGCCCTCGACCTGTCAAGTTGGTCGCTGGCCTTCAACGGTGCCGAACCAGTCAGGGCAGAGACCATGGCGGCCTTCGCCGAGGCCTTCGCGGTCAGTGGCTTCCGGAAGGAAGCCTTCTACCCCTGCTACGGCCTCGC
>RFVE01000203.1 GCA_009922585.1 Planctomycetia bacterium | reverse complement strand
CCCAGGCTTGAGAATCGCCGACAGATCACCCGGCTGCTCAGGGAATAGCGGGCAGACGTAGTGATCGCGTATCGGCCCTGGGACTACGATCCCGACCATCGTGCTGGTGGGCAACTGGTGCAGGATGCAGCCTTATGGTGAACGTTCCTTTCTTCTGTCCCAACACCCGGGCGGGCTTGTGCGTGTGGTCCCACTCTTGCTGACTTTTTCTGTTGCCGGGGCCTGCAGGTCCATGACTTGTTTGGCGAACAAGACGCTTACGAAAGTGCCGTTAACCGTCTTGTTCTTTTCATCCTGCCGGTGGCGATGCTGATCTTCGGCGGCCTCCACTGGATCTTCACGCCGGTTGTGTTGGGGTAAGCCGGCCCCGGATGGCGGCCTGAATGGCGTCTGCTGAGGCACTACCGTCGATATCGAGCACCAACTCCTTCCGCCGAAACAGTTCGAGCACTGGCTTGGTCTTTGAGTGATAGTCGGCGAGCCGATCGCCCAGGGCCTCAGCGGTGTCATCAGGCCGGGCGGCCAGTTCACCGCCGCAGACATCACAGATGTTTTCGACAGCCGGCCGGTGGGAGATCAGGTTGTAGTCGAGCCCGCACTGTTGGCAGAGCCGCCGCGACAGCACCCGTTTGCGAACTACGTCGTCCGGAACGTCGATGTGAATCACCGCATCGATGTCATAGCTTTCGAGAAAAAAACCGGCCTGGGAAACACTGCGGGGAAAGCCGTCAAGGATGAACCCGTAGTTCCAGTCATGCTCGTCCAACCGGCGGCGGACTACCCCCTCCACGATGTCGTCGCCCACGAGGTTGCCGGCGGCAACGATTCGTTTGACCTGGGCACCGAGCTTGGTGTGGTGCTGGATGTTCCAGCGAAAGATGTCTCCCACGCTGATGTGGACGAGGTCGAACGCCTCCTCCAGCATCCGGGCCTGGGTGCCTTTACCGCAGCCCTGTACCCCCATGATCACATACTTCTGCATGGTGTCGGTCTCGGTGCTGTCTGCCGGCGGCTGTTACCAGCGTTCCGGTACGAAGGTCTGATCTTCCAGCGGCGGCCGCACGTAGGTGCCGGCATCGGGCCGCTTCGGCAGGTTGGGTGGTGTAGGGGTCAGGTCCTTGTAAGGAATCATGCTCAGTAGGTGGGTGATGCAGTTGAGCCGGGCACACTTTTTGACGTCGGCCTTTACGACATACCAGGGGGCCTGCTTGATGTCGGTGTGGGAGAACATGTTGTCCTTGGCTTTCGAGTATTCGATCCAGCGGGAACGTGACTCGACGTCCATTGGGCTGAGTTTCCAACTGCGGGTCGGGTCCCGCATGCGTTTCTGGAACCGTCGTTCCTGCTCTTCATCACTGACCGAAAACCAATACTTGATCAGGATGATGCCCGCCCGCACCAGCATCCGCTCAAACTCCGGACAGCTCCGCAGGAATTCGTTGTATTCGCCGTCGCTGCAAAACCCCATCACCCGCTCGACCCCAGCCCGGTTGTACCAGCTGCGATCGAACAGCACGATTTCACCGGCCGCGGGGAGGTGCGGCACATACCGCTGAAAATACCAGCTGGTCTTCTCGCGTTCCGTCGGCCGCCCCAAGGCCACCACCCGACAGATCCGGGGATTGAGGCTTTCGGTGATCCGCTTGATCACGCCGCCCTTGCCCGCCGCATCGCGGCCCTCAAAGATCACCACCACCTTCAGGCCCTCGTGTTTCACCCACTCCTGAAGTTTGACCAGTTCAACCTGGAGCCGGGCCAGTTCCTTCTCGTACACCTTCTCTGCAATCGTGTGCTTCTCCGCCCGCACGTCACCGGTGCCACTCAGCCGAGCTTCCTTGGCAACTTTTTTCTTCTTTTCTTTGACCGTCATTGCAATGCCTCGCGTGCCGCCTGAGTGCCGAACGCTGTATGTACCCGAATAGAGTGGCAACTCTTGTGCCACTGGTGCAGGAATTGCTCGCACAGCCGGAGGTCAACAGTGGGTGTTATTCACAGCCTGTGCGCGTCAGCAGCCCAAACCGTTCAGGCCAGGCCCATTCATTGCGCGCGACGAAAGCAGACCCTGCCAACGCTGCAGGCAGGAGATGCAACTTTCCCACCACGACACGAACTCAGATTCGATCGCCAGACGAACTCTTTCGGCAGGCCAAGGGGTTTGAGGCGGACGCCGTTATGCTGGTGACTGACACCAAAGCACTGCGGCCGGCGTTTGAAACGACGAATCACAGCAAGCGACAGCTTTCGGGAAAGTCTTGAACGAGCCGATCAGAGGGCCGATCCAATGAGTTGAAGGCCGAGCAGTTTCAACTGTTCGCCGAGACGAGTGAGGATTACTCAGTAAGGGATGCACGCCGAGTGCGTTCACCAAAAAGTTGTACAGTTCAGTTGGGTGAGGATTTTTCGGATCGGTTCGGGTTCGGTGATGAAAGTTGTCAGCCGGTTGGCACAGCGCACAATTTCCACCTCAATGCTCGCGACAATCCACCAGCCACTACGGCCATATCCGAGCATGCCGTCAAAAAAACAACAGTAAAACCTTTTGTCAATTTGAACGGAACGAAGGCAACGCGCGAGCGCTGGGCAGCCGCAGCCCAGCGGATGGTGGTGAGGTCACTGCTGGCCGTGGCAAAATAGCTGCCGAGTCAGCCAGCTGCGGCTCAGCCTGATCAAGGCGTCACAGGCCATCCACGACCTTCCCGCCACCAACGAATAATCGTAACGGTCGTTGCCCCGTCGACTCGGCTGTGGTGAGCTTTCCAATGCGTGTCGGCCAGCCGGCTAGAGTCTGCCGCCGCAAGACGTGGCAACCGGCCACCCCGGAAATCCGCGGCACTTACGCGTGTTGCCCGCGTGGACTATCGTTCGCCCGCATTCGCTGGTGAGGACCATTGAGGGCTTTTTCAACGGACAGTCAGACGACCTGAGCAAGGACGAGCACGCCGGCCAGTCCCACCACCGAGACCAGCGATTCCATCACGGTCCAGCTTTTGAAGGTGTCGGCCACGCTGACTCCGAAATATTCTTTGAACATCCAGAAGGCAGCATCGTTGACATGCGAGCAAAACAGGCTTCCGGCACCGATGGCCAGCACCATCAGGTTTGGTTCGACGCTTCCAGCCGCCACTACAGGTGCCAGGATGCCGGCCGCCGTCAGGCCGGCAACGGTGGCCGAGCCGACACAGACGCGAATGGCTGCCGTCACCACCCAGGCGAGGATCAGGGGATCGACCGCGAGTCCCTCCAGGGTGGCGGCAATCTCGTCATTCACCCCGCTGGCGACGAGTACCTGTTTAAAAGCACCGGAGCCGGCGATGACCAGCAGAATGGAGGCAATGTCGGTGATTGCCCCGGCGTAGACCGTCATGACCTGCGGCAGCGACTGTCCTCGAGCCAGCCCCAGCGAAACCGTGGCAAAGCCGAGGGCAACGATCATCACCACGTCAGGGTCGGAGAGAAAGCTGATGAGTTGGCCAGCCGGGGTCTCAGCATCGACCAAGAGGCCCGACGCCGTGGTGAAAAGCAGCAGCACGGCCGGGAGGAGCGCAGTGATCACGCTGACAGCCGTCCCCGGCAAGGCCGTGGGCGGGAGGGGCGTTCCGGTAAAGCCAGCCAGAGGCTGGGCCGTAATGCCCCCGAGAAAGCGGGCAAAGATCGGACCGGCAATGATCAGGGCCGGAACAGCGGTAACGAGCCCGTAGAACAGGGTCAGGCCGAGATTGGCATCAAACGTGGCGACAAGTGCCGTGGGAGCAGGGTGTGGCGGCAGTAGGCCGTGAGCCACACTCATCGAAGCGAGGGCCGGCAGGCCGACCACCAGCAGCGGCAGCCCGGAACGGCCAATCACCGCAAAGATGATGGGTACGAGCAGTACAAAACCGACGCCGTAGAACAACGGGATGCCGATGATAAAGCCGGTCAGAGCCATCGCCCAGGCCATCTGCCGCGGGCCGAATGCTGCCACCAAGGTGTCGGCAATCCGCTGGGCGGCACCGCTTGCGACCACGAGTTTGCCGAGCATTGCCCCGGCCACGATCACAATCGAAAGCCCACCAAGAATGTCGCCAATGCCTTTCCGGACGGCTCCGGCCACCTCTGTCACGGGCATCCCGAGCGCGAGGGCCGCACCTGCCGAGACCAGGATAAAGGCCAGAAAGGCATGCATCCGCGCCCAGACGACGAGCACCACGAGCAGCCCGATGGCAATGGCGACAACCGCAAGGCTCATGCTGGGGCAATCTCCGCAAGCAGGCTGACCAGCCGGCGGGTACGGTCGGCCAGTTCTGAGTAGCGGCCGGCCGCCAGTGTCTCGCGGTCGATCAGGTCTGAGCCGATGCCGACACAGTGGACCCCGGCAGCGAACCAGGCTCGCAGATTGGCCTCGTCGGTTCTGACTCCACCGGAGGGCATCAGCTTCAGCCAGGGACACGGCCCCCGGACTGCTTTGATAAACGTCGGCCCTCCCAGGGCATCGGCCGGAAAGACCTTGATCAGGGCGGCCCCCTGCTGGTGGGCCCGGATCATCTCCGAGACAGTGCCGGTGCCAGGACACCAGGGTAGGCCCCGCTCGGCACAGACCCGGCCCACGTCGTCATTCAGATTGGGGGCGACGATGAATTTCGCGCCCGCGGTATGAAAGGCTTCCGCTTGTTCGCGGTTGATGATCGTCCCGGCGCCCAGCGTCATCGCTGGCAACTGCTCAGCAGCTGCCTCAGCAAGATCGCGAAATACCTCGACCGCCGCTGGCGTGCGGTTGGTGAACTCCACGATCCGG